>DATNQT010000341.1:0-5885 GCA_036703885.1 Candidatus Sericytochromatia bacterium | reverse complement strand
GCGATCGCTCTCCTGCTTTATGGCATCGCTCAACTGTATCTCAAGCGTCTTACCGATCAGAAGAGTCATTAGTCTGTTGTTGGTTGTTTGTTTTTGGTTGTTTGACTAACAACAAATGACCAATAACAAATGACCAATAACAAATGACTAATAACCAATAACTAATAACCAAAGCAATGTCTTTCTCCTCATTCAGATCTCGGTTGATAGGGCGTCACCGTCAGCGTTTCTCTATAATTACTTGGCTTGTCGATCTGCTGCCTCGTTTCTTTGACCGAACCCTAAAATGGGCGGGTTCGGGTCAATTGAAGTGGATTGTTTTGCTGCTGCTATTGTTGTCCGTGCCTTTGATTATTACGCCCTTGACGATCTGGCAGCAGGGCATTGTGGCTCTCATACTCGTGGTAATCGGTCAGCTGGTCGTGCGAGTTGAATATCAACAGTCCAACCAAGAAACTAGCGAGTATCTTCACTTATTTTTGGTGTGGCTGAGTCTTGTAACTACACTGCGTTATCTGTTTTACCGCACGAGTTACACTCTAAATTTCAATACCTGGATTAACGGGTTATTTTGCGTACTGTTGTATGGAGCGGAACTGTATGCGATCGCAACCCTCATCCTCGCCTATTTTCAAACCCTTAAACTGAAAGACCGCGAACCTGTTGATCTTTCTAACTTTCCTCAAGACCAATGGTTTAAAGTCGATATCTATATTCCCACCTATAACGAAGATGTCGAGATTGTCCGCAAGACAGTACTCGGCGCTTTAGCGATCGATTATCCAGCCGACAAAAAACAAGTTTATGTCTTGGATGATGGTCGAGCTGAAAAATATAGAGCTAGAAGGCAAGAATTGCGCCAAATGTGTGAAGAACTTGGCGCGATCATGCTCGTTAGGGACAACAACGAACACGCCAAAGCTGGGAATATCAACACCGCTTTTCGTCGTACTCCGGGCGATTTAGTGCTGATTCTCGACTGCGACCACATCCCATCGCGACAGTTTCTTCAGCATACAGTAGGCTTTTTCTTTGACCGGAAAGTGGCGTTTGTCCAAACTCCCCACTGGTTCTATAACCCCGACCCCTTCGAGCGGAACCTGTTCACCAAGGGCAGAATTCCTGTAGGTAATGAACTCTTCTACAAGGTGCTGCAAAAAGGCAACGACTTCTGGAATGCTGCCTTTTTCTGCGGTTCGGCAGCAGTAATTCGCAAAGAATACGCACTGCAAGTGGGAGGAATCGCTACAGAAACGGTTACGGAAGATTGTCATACAGCGTTTCGACTGCACTCTTTAGGATACGAGTCGATCTACTACGACAAGATAATGGTGGCGGGTTTAGCGCCAGAGAAATTTTCCTCCTATGTGGGTCAGCAGGTGCGTTGGGCACGGGGTATGGCTCAGATCTTGCGGCTAGAAAACCCAATGTTCAACCGGAAGCTAAATCTGACATTAGCCCAACGGATTTGTTATTTTAGTGCGACTTCGCACTTTTTCTACGGCTTTCCCCGGTTGATGTATGCGATCGCTCCCACTCTGTTTTTACTATTCGGCATCAACCCGATTCAGGGTTTGGGTTCAGAAACCTTAGCCTATGCCCTTCCCCACATTCTCCTATCCCTGAATGCTAACTACATCACCTACAAGCACGTCCGGTTTTCCTTCTGGAACGAGGTGTTTGAATTTGTCATGGCGTTCCAAGCAGGATATGTCACCCTGATGGCACTCATCAACCCTAAGCTGGGTTCGTTTAACGTCACTGATAAAGGGCTATCGGTAACCGAACGCAGCTTTGATTGGGAGTCGGCGCGGGGGTTGTTGATTGTCACCGCTTTAGTCATTATTTCCTTAATTGCCGTTCCATTTTGGCTGATACTACGCCCAGAAGATGCGGAAGCGGTAGCAGTCAACGCTTTATGGTGTGTCTTTAACATAACCCTACTGTTAGCTGCTTTACTTGTTGCCTTTGAGCAACCCCAACTACGCACCGCGCACCGCTTGCCACGACGCCTTGCTGCCACGATTTACAGTTCTGACGGGAGCTGGAGTGGTCAAACCATCGATATCTCAGAAACTGGTGCCCTGATTGTCTTAGATAGCTGGCCGAATTTACCAGATGAAGTAGAAATCGAGATTATGGGTGATTACGGTGCACGAGCCTTCCTCAATGGGCAGATTATTCGGAGGACACGCCTCAACGACAATCAATGTCGTTTAGCGGTTGAGTTTATCACTCCCACTCGCGCTCAACTTGATTCCCTCGCCGTGGTTATCTACTCCGATGTTAAGGAGTGGTATTCGCAAAGGCGCGATTACGTAGACGACCCTCTGGCTTCTTTCAAGTTCCTTGCTACCAGTCTGACTCGCTCCTTCCAGGAGTTTCAACCCCAAAGAAACACGAAGGTACGCAAGCGCGTTCAAGCAACAGCACAGCTCTACTGGAACGGCGAATTTTATCTGGGAGAGGCGACAGAAATTGGAGCAAGTAGTTTACGCTTGGAATTACCAGGCAGCACGAACTCTTCTACTAAGATGCTTGAAGCACAAGATTTACAGAAGATACAACAAGAAAAACCACTGGTTGGTTTGCTATTGAGTCAGGAGGCAACTAACCTGTCCGCTAATCGCTTGTTAGCTCAAATTGTAGCTGTAGAAGTCTTGTCCGCTCAAGAAAACGGTAACTTTGATAGCCCTCAAGTCGCGATCGAGTTAACTTTTCCAGAGCAATTCAAGCAACGGCAAACGGCTAAAATCAAACAGCTGTTGAAAGTACTACGGTAAGCAGACGTACTCCTCTTCCACCCTAGGTTATACAAGGGAATTTTAAAGTTGAAAGCGGAACCTGTAGGGGCAAAAGCCTTGCCGCCCCTACAGGCATTTTGTCGTAATATCGTTTTTTGAATTATCCCTCTTCTGTAAAACTGGGGTGAAACCTTATATTCTTCTCTTTGGAGTGCTGTTTCTATTCTCCAAATTTTTTGCTGGTAAAAAGTCTTGAGTTCTAAGGGGTCTGTCTTTCTATGGCTCAATTGCATTCACCTCCGGAACCTCCTTCTGACGCTGAACGAATTGCTGCGCTGCAAGCTAGAAACGCCGAGTTAGAGTTGGAACTTCAACAAGTAGAAGAAAGGTTACACAAGCAAGCTGAGGCATCTACTGACAAACAGGTAGAAGCAGCACTACACAAAAGTGAAGAAGTCTTTTCCAAAGCCTTTCGGGCAAACCCGATCTCCAGCACCATTAGTACCCTATCTGATGGGCGAATTGTGAATGTTAATGATAGTTTCCTCAAGCTAACTGGTTATCGTCGAGAAGAAGTAATTGGTCGTACCCCTACAGAGTTGAGATTATATGCTGATGAGAGCGATCGCCATCGAGTACTTCAACAGCTGCAACAACAGCAAAGTCTTCACAATTTTGAGTTTCAGTATTGCACGAAATCGGCTGAGATTCGAGACGGCATCGCATCTTTTGTAGTTGTCGATTTAAGTGGCGAACCTTGTCTTTTGAGTCAGGTATATGACGTTACTGATCGCAACCGCATAGAAACTGAACAACGAGAGAGTCAACAGCTCCTGCAAGGCATTCTAGATACAGCTCCCGTGGGAATTTTCTTAAAGAATTTGCAGGGGAAATATATCCTACTCAATCCTTATTGGCTCAGGACAATGGGTTTGAGCCAAGAGCAGGCGCTTGGTAAAACAGACTATGACCTGTTTGTACCAGAGATTGCCAGCGAAATCGCCAAACGCGATCGCACCGTGTTAGACGCTGGGAGAGCTGTAACCTCTGAGGAGGTTATCCCAAATCCAGACAAAACACGTACTTACATCACCAAAAGGTTTCTTCTATACGACGTGGCTGGCAATCCTTATGCGGTTTGCGGTATTTCCACTGATATCAGCGATCGCAAACGCATGGAAGAGGAACTCCGCCAGAGCGAAGAACGCTTCTCCAAAGCGTTTCAAACCAACTCGGCGGCAACCACTATTACAACGCTTCCAGAGGGACGCTATATCGATGTCAACGATAGTTTTCTCAAACTCTTAGGCTTCAAGCGAGAGGAAGTAATTGGGAAAACGAGTGTTGAGTTGGGGTTATGGGTAGCAGACCGTTCTCAAGTCATGTCACAGCTTATGCAACAGCTTCAACAACACCCTATCTACGAGCTAGAAATTAAATATCGCAATAAGTCTGGTGAAATTCGAGATGGAATCACCTCAGCTGTTTTGATTGACTTAAGCGGTGAATCGTGTATGTTAGCTCAACTTTATGACGTGACAGACCGTAAGCGAGCAGAGGCGGCACTGAAATATCGGCTCGATTTTGAAGCACTCTTAACCAGTATTTCTACCCAATTTATCAACCTGAAAGTAACAGAAGTCGATCAGGGGATTAACCAGGCTTTACAGCAGATTGGAGAATTTTCTCAGGTTGATCGTATCTGTGTCTTTCTGATCTCTGACGAACGATTTTTTAATACTCATCAATGGAGCGCTGATGGAATTGCCCCACTCGTCTACCCTCCAGAAGGGATGGAGTTAGAGGGGTTGTCCTGGACAGTAGCTCAGTTGCGTCAGTTGAAGACTATCTATGCTCCATCTGTGGCAGACTTGCCAGAACCTAGAAAGTCGATCGCCCAATCCTTCACAGTACAGTCCTACATAGCCGTACCGATCGCCTACGAAGGCTGTTTAATTGGCAGCTTGGCATTTAATTCAATTCGGACAACCAAAACTTGGTCGGCTGAAGATGCTGCTCTATTGAGGACTTTAGCAGATATTTTCGCTAGTGCCTTGATGCGAAAACGGGTAGAGCAAGCATTGTGTCAAAGTGAAGCCCTTTACCGCACTCTCAGCGAAGCCGTGCCAGACCTTATTTGGTCTTGTGATAATGAAGGTCGATTTGATTTTGTCAACTCTCGGTGGGTGGAGTATACAGGCTTGACCCTTGAGGAACTCAATGCTGGTGGCTCACAACAGGTCAACCATCCAGACGAGTATCCCCAGTTGAGGCAGCAGTGGGAGCTAGCTAAACAGAACAGCGAAACCTTTGAGGCAGAGTTTCAATATCGGCGTAGGGATGGGATATATAGGTGGTTTCTCGCGCGTGCCGTACCCCTTAAGGATGCTGAGGGAAATATTGTTAAATGGATTGGCACTTCAACAGATATTCATGATCGCAAACAGGCTGAGGAGCAACTCGAAGCCTCGTTACAGGAAAAAGAAGCACTGCTTAAAGAAGTACATCATCGCGTCAAAAACAATTTGCAAGTGATTTCTAGTTTGCTCGATCTGCAATCACAACGTATTCAAGAGCCACAGATTCTAGATGTATTCAGAAATAGCCAAACCCGTGTGAGGTCAATGGCACTGATCCACGAGAAGCTCTATCAATCAGAAAATTTATCTAAGGTAAACTTAGCTGACTATATTGAGAGCTTGGCAATGTATCTGATTCAGAGCTATGCCATTAATCCCGATAAAATTACCTTGCAGCTCCATCTTGAACCAGTGGCGCTAAATCTTGATACTGCCATTCCTTGTGGTTTAATCCTCAATGAGCTAGTTTCTAATGCTCTAAAATATGGTTTTCCAGAAAACACAGGCGGAACCCTTTGGATTGAGCTACGCTGTTTGCACCAAGGTATCCCTTATGAGGAAAGAAATACATTTGAACTGATTGTTAGGAATGATGGGTTAAAATTACCGGAAATACCAGATTTTTCCACTGCAAAATCCCTAGGATTTCAATTAGTAAATATTTTGGTTCAACAACTCCGTGGACAGATTGAAGTCAACCAAAGCCAAAATACAGAATTTAAACTTCGCTTCAGTTCTCCCCTCAATGCTGCATGAAACCTCTCATCCGTAACCTCAACCG
>DATNQT010000340.1:0-5201 GCA_036703885.1 Candidatus Sericytochromatia bacterium | reverse complement strand
TTCAAAAAATCCGATTCATTGGTATACTCGACCCCCGACATCAAAGTCTCCAGAAGGCTCTTTAACCCCAGTTTATGGCGCATCATCCAGGCTACTGAGTGATTCTTCCAGTCGGTGCAGATAGGTAGATTTTCGCGCTCGCTCAGATCTTTTTCACGAACAACTTGGGGAGGTAGTGTATGCACCCGCCCTCGCTCATCAGTAAGGGTATCCTCCGGTTGCCCCAATACAGCTTCGAGGTTGGCTATCTTTCCTACTAAGCGTCCACCGTCGTCTTTCTCAACGAGTTCGGGGGTAACGTCAATCCCGTAGGTGTCCCAAATACGGAATTTTTCGCACTCTAGAAATTCTTCCGGGCTAAGATAATCTTGTCGCTGTCGGCTGTCGTAGGTCAATTGATCGATTTCTTTTGCGCTGGAAACTGCCAGACAGTGGGCTTGGTCAATTGCTTCACCTGCTGCTTTCATCTTTAGTTTGGCTGCCTCATCAACCTCATCGCCCATCAAAATGATGGTATTCTCCATCTCTTCCAACAATGACCGCAAATCTTGCCTGAGATTATTGATTGAGCGATTGCGACGGGCTTCAATTTGACAGTAAGCATCAAGCGCCCAATCCTTCTCTGCCCCACGCTTACCAGATTCTTTATCAATACGAATAAGGAAAGCGCCCATCTCATTCTTCGCAAGAATTTGCTCCTTAATCTTCCGGGGATTGCATTCTTTGTACCCGAATGGAGGTCGAGGTGCTACCCAGACGTGCATGGGAACATTAGGGCGATATCGCCAGAGCTGCTGGGCACATTCTGTAGCCGGTTGACTAACCCCATGAAAAGCTCCAAAAATAGTATCGAAGTGGTAATCTGCTTTACCTCCACAAATATCAACTCCAGTCCCGATTGTGGGGGAAGCTATTAAAACATCGAAAGCTTTAACTGAGTTCGTGATGTCTTTAATCATCGCCACGTTTTCCTCGGAACCGCTATTTTCCGAGTGCAACGCCCAAATTCTCAAACGAGTGTCGTCTTCTGCTTCTGGTGTCTCTTCCGATTGTGCGCTTAACTCGATTTTTGCTCTTCCAAAGTCTGGCGAATCCATCAAGCTTTTCTCAAGTTTTTTGACAAAGCGCTTGGAATCTGAAACGACGATGACCTTTTTGCCCTCCAACAGTGCAATGTGAATTGCCGCGACCAAGGTGCTGCTACTACCAGCCTCGTACCAAAAGACCTCTCTACCTCCTGATTTCCAGTCATTCTGAATAATGAATGGTTGCTCCCCTTTTGGTCGCATCGCTTTGAAGAAGTCGATTGTGATGTCGTCGAGGTGTGCGTCTGCCAAGACGACTAACTTGGAGTTGCGAACAAGATATTCGAGGACTTCAAGAATTTCAGCTCGGAAATTCTTACAAGTCTTCGACCTTAACAAGTGGCAGAGGTATTGAGCTGCCTCGTCAATGAACAAGCAGCCATAAGCTTGCAGGTTGTTGGCTAGCTTGTAGAGGCTATCAATGGTGATGGATAGAGCGTGATTTCTTCCTAGGTCGCCTGGATTCACAGCGGAGTACATCTGAGTTTTCAGCCGCTCGGCTAAATTCTTGAGCAAATTCACCCGATGCCCGTTATTGAGAAAGCGCTCTTCTGGGTGCTTCTCTCGGTACTCCTCTAATAAATAGGTCTTCCCTGTTCCGAGGTCACTACTTATGGCTACCAAACCCGACTCAGGTAGTCTTTCAACCCCTTGAGACAGATAACGAACGTTGAGCCGAATGTTGGGCTTATATTTTCCCAGACCCCTGACTGGAATGAAAAATGACTTCCGATACTCACTAAGAGATAGAGTATCCCCGATCAAGGCTGTTACTGCCTGATCAGCCTTGTCCCCTTGGGCTACTACCCAATCATCAATACCTTTTTGTGGACCCGGTAGCAAGGCAACTTCACACTCACACCCCACATTTAAAATGCATTGACCTGTACGGCTGATTGCACTGAAGACTTGCCATTTTGTCTTTGGCTTGGTTTCGTAATCAAAAAGGATGATGAATTTACGACCTTTCTGAGCTACTGCCATTAAATCTCGATGAAGCCGCTCAAGGAAGATTTGACCAACACGCCCTCCCCAAATACCAGGCAATCCAATGGCAACGAAACCTTGGGAGAGCAGGCACAAAGCTTTTTTCTCTCCCTCAGTGAGGATGATAGGAATTTCAGGATGAGTTGCAATCCAAGACCAAAAACCATTGTCTTCTACATGGACAAATCTTTCAATTCCTCTGTCACCAATGCATTCAAGTTCAATTTTGCCAGACTGGAATCTATCCCGTATCGGCTGAAGTAGGCAGTCAATTTCTCCGTATTCCCTTCTTCTACAAGCCTCAAGAAATCGAGATAAGCTTTGCTCTGTTTTGGGTGCTTGCTCGACTGCCCTTTCACACCACGATTGACACGCTTGCTCATTTTGCCTCCTGACAATATTCCAACTTAATAAAAAGTTAACTCGAAAGTACGAGACTCGATTTGTCGCAGGTTTGAGGGGACTTTCGTACTTCTGAGGTTTACTTTCACTATCTAACCGTGGCGTGTTTGGCTTAAATCTCCCCCACGCCATCGGCTCCCAATTGTTTTGAGGGTCTAGCCCACTAAAGTAAAGTCCACCTGATTCTGCTAGGTGAGCGTACTTATTAAGCCAATAGTCTCTAAGCCGTCCGTCGTTTTTACGTACTTCGCTGTTAGGTTTTGCATAGAGTAAAACCTCGTACACTGCATCACCCTGGATAGATTCGCAGTTGAGCGCTGCTAATTTGGGGTTGATGGCACTACCTTGAGTTAGTTCATGGGCGTGGGAATTTTGGAGGTTAATCATCGCACACCCCGTTTTGCTAGTTCCGTCGCTTCATCCAAACTGAGAAAATCTCCCAGGACCTCACCCTCCGAAGTGACCCGATATCGATGCCGCTCTTTCAAGGGAATGCCTGGAATGCTTGATACTTGCGGCTTGTGGCGAAATAATTGGGCTTCCGGTACTGGGTTTTGTGGTGACTCCCAGAGATTAAGCTGTTTCGGTTTTCGAGAAAAACGCGACGCATCGCGTTTTTCTCTCCTCTCAACTTGAGACTTTTGTGCGAGAATGTTAGCACCGGACGATGCAGCCGGGAAAACCTTTTTCATGTTGGGGCGTCCTTCTACTATGGGTAGGGCGTCCCTCTGCCTTTATCAACTCAACGATATCTATGGAAATTTCACAGAGAAATTTTCTGGATGATACGCTGAAGATTGAAATATATTTGACTTCGGCTAAGTTCCGATGTCCTGTTGAGCGCCCTAGGAAGCGCTCGTTTTCGGCAGGCAGAGGGGCTTAGTCGTTTATTTTTGTTTTGATTTGGTGGACTTGATGCGATCGCGTTTGTCAAGGTAAAGCATAAATTTCAAAAGAATTCCTGATAGAAGGATAAGCTGAAACCCTTGCAACTACTCAGAAAAATATAATGGTTAAGGTTTGGTTAAGGGTAAACCTTCACTTACTTTTACCCTTGCCCCGACCTGGATAAAATTTGATTCTCCCGTTGACTTGTCTAAATTTTCCCAGTCCTGGGGTATGCGAAAAAGAAGACTCCACCCAAAACTCAAAGGCAGGGAGCTTGCTGCGATATTTGTGGAACACGTCTATACAGAAATAACTGAAGGGCATCACTTTGCTTGGATTTAGCGGAGGTCGGCAGAGTTTTGCATCCTGTTTTTCCCATTTCTTGTTTAGCTCTGAGAATTCGTCTTCTTTAAGGTCTTCAAGTATATATTTCTTAATTTTTTTTAGTCTTTCATCTCGTGATTGCTCAGAATGTGATTCCCAGTCTGCTAGTTGGCACAAGAGGATTTCATATTTACAATGCTCAAATGCCCACACCTCAAGGATTTCAGATCGTTTTCTCCAAAAAACGGGTAACCCTCTTGCTTTAGCTTCTTGTTTCAAAAATCTCTCAGCTTGGAAAATCAGAGCTGAGAGGGCAATATATTTTGTGCTTTTTTCCTGAATAAGCTGTTGAAATATTTCCTCTAACCCTGAATCAGGTAGAGGGTCGGAATAGTCTCCAAAAAAGGCGTGTAGGGAGGTTCCTAACCACCCCCAGCTATCGTTAATATTTATCGCGACTTCAGGAGGAAGGACTTGGCGAATTTCCACCCAATCCTCACGTGGCGGTAAATCATAAGAGATATATACAGCCGCTTCTTTCAGTTCTATCTTTTCCGTGGGGCTAAGTGTGAGTTGATTCATTAGGTTTTTAGTTTTTAAATCTCGGATTATCTCATAATCCCAATTCCTAAAAAACTGAGTTAAAGACTAAACCTAGATTAGTCTGAGTCGGTTTAGGCTGTTCATTTTTTTACCTTGTTCATTTTTTTAAGCCTCTACTCAGGTTGGACAGATAAGCACTGCGCTCGCGAACCTCCCAAAAACAAAAACGCGATGCGTCGCGTTTTTCTCACCTGATGATTCCCGATTGAATCATCTTGGCTAGCGCTTCAGTATCAAATTTATTGAGGTGCTCTACTAATTCCTGAAAAGCACGATACTTTTGATCTGCGTAGTCGTTGGCTTTCCACTGGAATGCTTGCATACCTTCAACAAAGGATTGAGCCGTTAACTCTGCTGAGGATTTTTGTTTGTTAAATGGTGAGCCATCATCCCTGGTGTAGCGCCCTGGTGTTTCGGTCATTACCTCACCCCTCGATTACCTGAAAGGTACAGTGCTACGTAGCGCTTTGCCCCTTCCATATCCCGCAGTGCCAGTGACTCAGCTACCGATCGCACCGCTGGCGGCAAATTGCCAAGCTGTATCTCAAAACTGGGTGGAGGCTGAGGACGGGAAAAGCGATCGCCTATTCTTCCTGCTATTGGTTCTGTAGCCAGAGAAACTTGTACTTTCTCAATGCGGTTAGGCTGCTCATCTAGCGATCGCGTCATTCGTTCTCCTCTTTGTTATCTGAGAAGTTGTTTGGAAAAGTATTTGGAGCGCCAACTAACAGACTTATTGCTGTCCATGCCACTTGAGCTAGCTGGGAACGCGAATAGCGGGAAAGAGTATCTAGAACAGTGTCTAGGTTTGGGGCTTGGTTGCTTGGGGTAACCATAGGCAGTTCAGTTGAACCTCTGGCTATTCGCTCTATTAATTCTCCTTTTGAAATCCCATAAGAGTTAGCTTTTTCG
>DATNQT010000339.1:0-3544 GCA_036703885.1 Candidatus Sericytochromatia bacterium | reverse complement strand
AGCAAACGATACAGTGAGCGATTGTCGAACTGCATTCAAAATGGAGGCGTGGGACTACATTTCCAAAAATATGAGAGGGAATGTTTTTGATGTCCTACATGAGTCGATTCAAGATGCGATCGCCTATTTCAACCGTTGGGGCAATGTCCAAAACGAACAGTGGATCACTGAGAATCTGGAAACATTGGAACAAACTTATTTTGGTCAGTATATTGCTGTGATCAACAAAACGGTCATTGATGCAGCAGATACAGAGGAAGCCTTAAAGCAACGAATTGAAGAACGGCAACTCCGCCGCTTTTTAACAACAATCCGAAAAATTGGTGATCTGCGTCCTATTTCTGAGCTGATAAAGTTGCCTGAAAGTGCTCGGTTAGAATACAAAAGCACTTTTCAATGGGATGTCAAACGGAACTGTAAAAACGAGGATCTTAGGATAAATGTTTTGAAAACTCTTGCTGCGTTCCTAAACAGTGAAGGAGGAACATTAATTATTGGTGTTGAAAATAACGGCAATATTTTTGGCTTAGAGAAAGATTTATCCTTACTTTCCCAAAAGAGTCAGGATCAGTTTGAGCAGACAATCATACACTTAGTCGGCGATTCCATGGGTAATAGCTTTACACAGTTGCTCAAAACTCGCTTTGAAATCATTGAAGGTAAAAATGTTTGCGCGATCGAGGCAAAAAAGTCAACCAAACCAGTTTTTGTCAAGAGCAAAAGAGGTCGGGAATTTTATATTCGAGCAGGTAATACATCAAAATCTCTTGATGCCCAAGAATTCTATGATCACCTTCAACTTTCATCTTAACTTGGGTAGCATTCGATCGCACTTTAGATCCCCAACTGCTTGAAGAAGTCGGGGATTTGGGTGTGCTATTTTTCGCAAGCGTATATTTTAGGCGATCGCCAATCCAGTATGTTTGCGTACTTCCGGCGAATGAAAAGCCAAAACAATGCAATTTTCAGGAACGCCACCCTCCAGTAATTCATCGGTAATGCCGTCTTCAATACCGTCATAATGAATCCAGAGTTTGCCGTTGCGAATTTCAACGTGAACGAGGCAGTAGTGAAGTCGCTTTTGGCCCTCCCAGCCTTCACTCATCAATAAAAAATCATTTCGGTCTTCGCTAACAATGACTTTGTTATTAATCTCGGCGTATCTGTACGGTAGGCTGGCATAGTACGACAGGATTTTATAAATTAAGTCGCGGTATTTGTCTAGTTTATCCATCTGGTAATAACCTCCTGAATAGTATCGACAACGATAATTTTTATTACTCCGTCTGCAAGTACAACTTGTACGATATCTTCATTAAAGAAGCTGATATAAATTTCTTCAGTAATTGCAAGATATAGGGTACGATCGGGTTCTTTTTTCGATATTATTTTAAAATACAAAATGTATTGCCCAATCGCATTTTCCCAATCTTTTACTAGAGATTTGCCGACAAAACTTTTGATTTCAACTGCAATTCTTTGTCCATCGCGTTCGGCTGCTAGCAGCTTTTTAGCTCCCAAATCCACAAACACACTGCGCGAACCAAATTGCAGAGTGAGAGGATCGTCTGTAATTATCCACCCATCCTTTTCTAAAGCAGTCCTTACTTGATAATGATAAATGTCTTTTGCCATTTTTTCAACCCTGCACCTTCAAACCTTTTCCTGAACATTCTCACCCAACAAACCCCCTGGCCGAAAAGCCAAAATCACCACCAAAACCCCAAACACCCAAGCATTAGTCCAGCGGCTCGACAAATACTGATCGCTCAAAGACGAAAGCAACCCAATCAAAACCCCTCCTAACATCGCCCCGACAATATTGCCAATCCCCCCCAAAACTGCCGCCGTAAAAGCCCTCAAACCCGCCGTAAACCCCATCGTAAAAACAATAGTATTGTTGTACAGACCAACCAGAATCCCAGCCGAACCCGCCAAAGCTCCCCCAATCAAAAAAGTCAGAGCAATAATCTGATCCACATTAATGCCCATAATTTTAGCAGCATCGCGGCTTTGAGCAGTTGCCCGCATCGCCTTTCCCAGACGAGTGTACTGGACAAACACATGAAGCAAAACCATCAATACAACCGCCACCACCAACACAATTAAATCCTTGGTAGTAAATACAATACTCGTTTGAATTCCCAAAGCTTTGAGAATATCAACTCGCGGCAACAAATCGGGAAAGCTTTTCGGAGCAGCAGAATTAGAGCCCATCACCGGAATAAAAGCTTTCAATCCTCCCCAAAACAGCCCCATATTTTGGAAAATAAAAGAAACTCCAATTGCCGAAATTAAAGGAGCCAAACGGGGAGCATTTCGCAAAGGCCGATAAGCGTACTTTTCGACAACAATATTCAGCCCCGCACAAAACACCGAACATACAATTAAAGCGACTAACATCACCGGTATAGCAGTACCTAAAGATGCGCCGTCTTGAATCCCAAAAGCGCCGAACACAGTTAGGGAAGCAAAAGCCCCCAACATATACAAATCGCCGTGAGCAAAATTGATTAACTCAATAATGCCATAAACCATAGTGTAACCCAAAGCAATAATTGCAATCAGCGCGCCGTTGACAAGACCAACTAATAATTGTTGGATAAAAACTTCAGGATTGCTGGCTATTTCCCCAATAATTTTGGGCAAGTCAAATCCGGCAATTGGCCCTAACAACAAAACTATATAAGCTACACCTAGATATAGAAGAATACTCTGCCATTTTTTCATAATTTTCTGGTGATTGGTAATTCGTAAGGTGCGCCGAAGAGCACCCTACTAAAGTGATTGGTTAAGGTGTGCAATGCCCACCCTACTCAAGTGATTGGGTAAGGTGCGCATTGCTACTAATTACCGCCGACAAATGACTAATAACTAATTATTCCGGCTTGAGCGCGCTCACGAACTCCCACTTGCCGCCTTTAACAACATTTCCTGACATTGTAGTCAAGCTCGTGTCGCCGTTGGGGTCAAAACTCCAATTCCCGAGTACCCCGTTAAAATCTTTAGTTGCCATGACAGCTTCGCGGATAGCACCGCGGTCATTTTTGCAAACTTTATTAATTGCGCCTATCGCAACTTTAGTAGCTTCATAGGCGTAAGCTGCATAAGCTTCCGGTTCAGAATTATATTTTGCCTTGTAACTTTCGTACCACTTCGCACCGGCACCAGTCAATTCTTTAGGAGGCAAGCCGCCAAAAGTAGAGTAAACTCCTTCGGCATCTTTGCCTGCCGCGTCAATTAAAGCTTTATCTTGAATGCCGTCGGGTCCCATGAATTTAACTGCCTCAGGCGTCATTCCGACATTTCTCATATCTTTAATTATTTGTCCGGCATTGCTTTGAGTAATCCCTGCAAAGTAAATCAGGTCTGGACTTAAAGCTTTGATCTTATTCATTAACGCCTTGTAGTCGCTAGCTTTAATATCAATTCCCTCTCTTCCGAGGACTTGAATTCCCAACTTTTTAGCAGTTGCTTCAAAAACATCAGCGATGCCTTTGCCGTAGAGTTCTTGGTCGTCGAGAATGTAGACTTTTTGCACGCC
>DATNQT010000338.1:0-15808 GCA_036703885.1 Candidatus Sericytochromatia bacterium | reverse complement strand
ATGAATCCACCACTGGAGTCAAATACTCGCCCCAGTCGGCGAGGTTTAACCCAGTTACGCAAAAGACTGATGAACTCAGCTCCAATTTCGCTAGAAACAATATCTGATGGTCCCATGACGATAATCTTCCCATCTACCAGTTCCATTTGGTAGTCGAGATGATCTTCAGAAAACTTCCTTTGCAGTTGTTCTAAGTCTGTGACAGTTAGGGACATGGGAGGACACCTAGAAATATCTGATTCTATGCTATGTCAAACCAGAGTTGGGGGCTTGAGGGATGGCGTGCGATCGCGTTTTTCACTCCAGTTGAGTAGCGATCGCGTTTTCCTCGGTAACTGCAACAATTTTGAGCAAAGAATGAAAAACTACAGGTTTGGGAGGAGAAATACCTAGTCAATCCGGCATATTGTGTGCTATTCGTGTAATCAGATGTAGTCTTTTCTAAACTCGACAAAAATAATGAGTCAAAAGTTTTTCGTTTCCGGCTGGGATGAGCTATCACCTGTACAAAAAACCTTGGTTGAAGAATGGATCAGAGGAGCTTTACGCGCAAAAGCAGCTAGGGAAGCTCTGATTAAGTCATATTGTGACCTGAATTTTAGTGAATCCGGCTCATATATAGAAAATTTTAGTTCAGAGCCGTCATTTGAAGTTTTTGGTTCTCAAAGTACTTTAGAAGAACGAATAGAACTTAGTAGTATGAGCGTTGAATCTCCTCCTGATTTACCTAATTTATCAGACTGTAGAGCTAAGTGTAGAAATGAATCTAATGAGCAACAATGTCTAGATAAATGTCGAGAAAAATTTATATGAAGAGAACTTAAAAATTCCTAATTATGGATAGATGAAGAAACATATCCAAGGTAAGTCTTTTAAAGGCTACAACTTGACTAATGCTGACTTCACTAATGCTGATATTAGGGGAGCAGATTTCACTGATGCTGTACTCACTAATGCAATATTCAGCTTCACAAAATCTGGATTACAAAAATATAAAGTATTTTTACTGGCTAGTTTTTTTCTAAATTTATCAGCATTTTCAGGATATTTATTGGCACTGAGTGGAATTCCTATTGCACGTTCCTTAGGGTATAAAGATATCAACCTAGCTACGATAATAGCTGAAATAACAACCTTAGGCTGTATTGTCGCCTTTCTCAGCATTACTCTTCGTAGAGGATTTGTACTCGGTCTAGGCTCTACAGTACTGGCTTTAATGCCTGCAATAATTTTGAGTGTAACTCCGATTGAGAATGTTAAGACAATTGGTTCAGGATTTTATGATGGGCTAGAAGCGATACCTTTAATCGCAACAGGTTTGGCTATTACAGCTATTTCTACTTCGGGCGCTGCTGTTACTCTTGACTCTTTCCCTCTGGCTATAGTTGGAACTTCAACTATGGCTATATTTGCAGCACTGACTATGAAAAGAAATGAAGCAGTAGCAACTACAGTAATTATATCTTTAGCTGGGCATTATATTGCTTGGAGAGCTTTAGCTGGAGATAAAAACTTTGCTTGGATTCACAATCTTGCCGTCACTTTTACTTCAATAGGTGGTACAAGCTTTCGGAATGCTGATTTAACCAATGCTTGTTTCACTCATGCAACGCTAAAGAGTACCAACTTAGAAGGTGCAAATTTAACCCAAACTTGCTGGCATAATGCTAAAAATCTTGACCAGGCAAGAGTTAGTAACACAATTTTGATCGATCCAGTAGTTCGAGATTTGGTAGTCGATAAGAAAGCTAAAGGAAAATCTTTAGTTAGGCTAAATCTCAAAGGTGCAAATTTAGCTGGTGCTGATCTAAGAGGTGTGGATCTAACAGGTTCAGATCTGAGTGATGCGACTTTAGAAAGAGCTTGTTTAGAACAGGCAATTCTTATTGGTACTAACTTCAAAGGAGCAAATCTCACAGGAGCAGACTTTAGCTACGCTAACCTGAAAGAAGCAGATTTAACTGAAGCTAATTTACAGCAAGCTTGTTTAGAGTGGACAAATCTAACTAACGCTTTAGCTGTAGGTACTAACTTTACACAAGCCAAACTAACAGGAGCTTGCTTGGGAGAAGTCTGGAATATTGACAGTACTACAAAATTAGAAGAAGTTGAATGTAAGTTTTATTATGTATTAGAACAGCCTAAGCCTGGAACAGATGATCGCGATCGCCAACCAGCTAGTGGTGAATTTGCTCCGGGTGATTTCACTAAGCTCCATACAAAAATTAGGGATACAGTACAAGTACTTCTGCGAAATGGAGCCAACAACCCAGAGGCTTTCTTTAGAGGGTTTAAAAAATTGATGGAAGAAAATCCAGAAATTAATTTTTCTTCTATTCAAGGATATCAAAGAAAAGATAGTGACATCTTACTTGATATTACCGTCCCTGAAGGAACTGAAAAAGCCAAAATTCATAGTGACTTACTGGAAGCTTATGAAGCCAGACTAGAAGCTCAAAAACAAGCCGCTCTTCTTCAGGCTGAAATTCGTCATAGTCAAGACATCAGGGAAATTACTATGGCTCTAGCAACTAATCCTAGTAATCGCGGTAATCTATTACAGAACTTAACAATTATCGCGAGTGGCGAGAATACAACAATGACAAACAATAACCCAAGTATTACTTCCGGTGCTGGTAGCTTCATTAACCTGGGTGAAGGGAACAGCATGGCTATGACGGGTAGTAACTTCTTAAGCGAAATTAGTGGTAATGTCACCAATGCCGTTAACCAGTTACCTGATTCTCCTGAACCCGATAAGCCAGGAATTAAAGAACTACTAACCCAACTACAAACTGCAATCGAGGCTGACACCAACTTAACACAAGAGGATAAAGCCGAAGCATTAGAGCAACTGAAAGCCTTAGCGGAAGCTGGCAAAAATCCTCAAGAAGGGGCAATGCAAAAGACTGCAAAAACAGCTATGAAGATTTTAAAAGGAACGATCACGAGTTTACCCAGTGCTGCTACATTAGTCGAAGCCTGTAACAAGCTGTTGCCTGCGATCGCTTCTTTGCTGGGTTTAGGCTAACTTATCGCAATACTGTATAGTCAACTTAATACCCGCTTCTGTCAAAAAACCTTGACAGAGTGAGATTCTACGGCAAGTACCCCCTGAGTCTGTAAGCTGGGTACTGATTGCTTCTTTATACAGCCTTTAAGAATCGTTACCTAGTCTAAGAGAACCTCTTTTCTGTGAAGCCTTACCGTAAAAGGATTTTCCTCCAGAATACTGGCATAACTATATAAACAGATGATGCCACATCAAGATTGTGCGATCGCTTAACATTTATGTGTTGCGGTAGGGTAGTATCGCTAAAGGAGAATTATACCTAGTTCAGTTGAGCCGCCCTTTGTTTTAAGTGTACATAGGTAACCTAAGTTCTTGATAACCGCTAATTTATGAAGCGGTCAATTTATGTTATCTAAACACGACCTCTTGTAATAAGACTTTAAGGCTTGCCTGGATTTGCTAACAGGCTCACTGATTCAATGGATGATTAGAGAGCCTATTGAGATGGACAAACCCCGCTATAATAACGTATCAAATATCGAACAAATTAAAGATATAAGTTTTCTTGAAAACGTCCCTTTAGAAGTAAGAAAATGGGTAGAAAGCTTACCTTTAAATAAACGACGTTACGCTTTATTCTTATGCTATTTAATATGTACAGCTCCTACGGAAAGCCAAGCAGAGTTATTAGATACGAATATAGCAGACGGCTTGATTTCCAAAATGGTTCAAGACCGAGTCCTTCAACAACTTGTAAAAAAATATCTGAAAAATTTTCATATTGAAAAAGAGCTAAGTGATGCGGTTCTAAAAAGCTATGTCAAACAGTTTCACGTTCATACGGCTCAAGATCTACGCACTCAGCCCGACCTTTATTTAGAATTTGTACTTCGATTAACTGATAAGACAGAAGAGCGAAATAATCTTTTTAATTATATTTTAGGTTTTGAAATACTTAAAATGATTTTCCAAATGAGCTGGTTGCAACACGAACGACTATATCGCTTACAGAAAAATCAAGATAGCTTCCTAAAAACCTATATAAAACCTATTCAGTATACCCACCGAATTAATGGAATCATCGTTCCAAAACATGAACATATATTCTTCGCGAAGAAAAATTATTTTGTTAAAGAACCTAATATTAAAGAGAAAAAACTGAATGAATTAGTAATGGCTACGTTTACAAAAGATACAGTAACACAATTAGGATTTATTATTATCCATCATCTCAATTATTTAGTTTTTGACTATGACTATATTTTTAATCCTGAGCCTGAAGGTATCTTTATATGAAGGTTAAATGAAAGATTTTCTTCAAGCTTATAAATTAACATCAGCCAGTTACCGCTTCCCACAGCCATCTCAGGAGTATGAAACTAACCGCAGCCATCACAATCACAGCTAAAATTAATCCTCCTAACAATAGAGTAAGAAACAACCAATCTGCTCGTTTTCCTGACTGAGGAATGTTTAATTGTTCTTCTAGTAGCTTAAGGTTTTTACTATTAGCTTTCCATGTAGCATCAACCACAGTCCCTAGCACTGGCACAGTACTGATTACTGTATCCAAAAGGATATTCGACACCATTTGCACCAAAGTTGCTCGTGGTACACCCAGCCGTGAAGCTTCTACTACGATATAGACAGAGAGGGCAGTTCCCAAAAAATCACCCCCTATGGGCAACACATCTAGGAGGGGATCGATACCAAACCGAAACGGTGTCCCTGGAATGCGAATTACGTCATCAAGCAGGTAGCTAAACCGACGCAGACGCCTAATGCTAGAGACGTGGGTTTCTATTGGCTGGCGGGGAGGTTGGGGAGAAAGTTGGGACATCGTTGTTAAAAATATTACGTTTATTTGTTAGTCCTTAGTCACGGGGAATATAACTAATCACCAAGGACTAATGATAAATCAGCTAACTTCTGATTCTTTCGTATCAGCGGCTTCTACTGACTTGGCTTTTGCTCTGGATTGTTGCATAGTATCTCCAACCGTAACATTAAGTTGGTCGCCCAACAGAAGTACAAAAGAACTCATTTGGAGCCAAAGCAGTAAGACAATTACAGCCCCTACCGCACCATAAACTTTATTGTAATTACCAAAATTTTCGACGTAAAGCCGAAATAGCGCGGACAAAATTGCCCAAGAAAGTGCTGCCAAAATTGCTCCTGGCATTATTGGTGTTCCGTGAGTCCAACGGCTTGGTCCAAAGCGATAAATAAAGGCACAGGCTGTAGCAACAATGCCTAAAGCTAAAGGCCAGGTCAGAAGCCGCCAGAGTGTCAACAAGACTGACGCTCCGCTTTGATGAACGACTATTCTTATAATGAAGTCACTGATAAATACAAGAAAAGAGGCAGTAACTAAAAGGAAAATACTGCCTATTGTTAGACCCAAAGAGATTAATTTAGCTTTCCAAAAGGGTCGTGCTTTCTTGATGGGAATTTCATGAATTTGATCGAGGGCGTTCATTGCCGCACTCAGCGCCCCAGAAGATACCCAAATTGCCAATACAAAGCTAAGAGAAAATAGGCTCCTGTTCTTTGTCAGGTTAAGTCCTATAGCAAAATCACGGATAATTTGCAGGGCTTCTTCAGGGGCAATTTCGCTGAGTTGGTTTGCCAAGGCACGGAAGGTGGCTTGTAAAGATTCTTCAAACAATCCGATCGCTGTGAGAATTGCCAAAATAGCTGGAAATAGGGCTAACATGGCGTTGTATGCCATCTCAGCTGACAAGCCTATCAACCGACGCTTCATGGCACGAGCAAACGTTTTCCTGAGGATTACCAGATTCAGGTGGCGAAAGAAACGGAAAAAACGGGCGGATAGCATAGGTTCTGATTTGGGCAGCAGGGTCTTAGCAATCACTGTGCCAAATATACAGACAATTGACTGATAACGAGGGTCAGTGGTGAGATTTGCACAAGGCAGTATTTAGGGTTTAATGGGTGCAACAGATGAGGAACGGTGGTTGTTCATGAGCAACGAGATTACGCAGTGGTTAGCCCAAATCAAGGAACTGAAGCAGCAAATGGCTGATATCATTAGCGATCGCAATGAGGCTTATGAAAGTGCAGATAACTGGCGTCAGTTATACAATACCGAAGCACAGCAACGCCGAACAGAAGCCAAGCTTGCTCAACAACAGCTTGAAGCCCTTAAAGCTGAAATTCAACATATACAAGGGCAGAGTCCTCAGCTAAAAGCCGATGACCCAGAAGCGGCATCGGCAATTGAGGAGGAATTGGCAAAACTGGAAACAGTTGAGGAATTCAAGGCGAAACTCAAGGAGGTTATGGTAGAACGCGATCGCCTAATCGATCAGTTAAAAACCGAGCAAGCTAACCACGCTCAAACCCGGAAAAGCTTAACTGCCGTCATTGGCGACACCATGAACCAGCTAACTAAGGAACGAGGCAATCAACAGTAATAGAGTAATAGAGTAGGGACTAACGCATTCGTACCCCTACTCTAATCTAGAGATTAATACTCTATATTTGCCAATCTCTACAGCCCCATCGCCTCAGCCACTTTTGCTATCGTTGGCTCAAGCCCTTGCTTAAATTGGTTATTGCTGTGTTTGATTGCAGTATCTGGGTCTTTAAGACCGTTACCCGTCAGAACGCATACCACCGTCGCCCCTGCTGGCACTTGGTCTTTTACTTTCAATAAACCAGCAACAGATGCCGCACTAGCAGGTTCGCAGAAAATCCCTTCTTCAGATGCCAAGAGTCGATAGGCATCGAGAATTTCCTCATCGGTGACGCTATTAAATTGCCCTTGACTAGATTGTTGCACGGCGATCGCTTTTTCCCAGCTAGCTGGGTTACCAATCCGAATCGCTGTCGCCAGTGTTTCAGGATGAGGGACTACTTTGCCAGTAACCAGTGGAGATGCCCCATCTGCCTGAAATCCCATCATGCGAGGTAGGCGATCGCATTTTCCCTGTTGATGATATTGACAAAAGCCCATCCAGTATGCTGTGATGTTCCCCGCGTTGCCGACAGGGATACAAAGCCAATCCGGCGCATCGCCCAGATTGTCAACTATCTCAAAGGCTGCCGTCTTCTGACCTTCTAAGCGATAGGGATTAACCGAGTTGACCAGGGTAACGGGATAACTTAACGCCATCTCCCGGACAATTCCCAACGCCTGGTCAAAATTTCCCTTGATTGCCAGTACCTCGGCTCCGTAAAGCAACGCCTGCGCTAATTTACCGAGCGCCACATAACCGTCAGGAATTAGCACAAAAGCGCGCATCCCGCCCCGACGGGCATAGGCAGCGGCGGCAGCCGAGGTGTTACCCGTACTAGCGCAAATTACGGCTTTAGCCCCTGCTTCTTTTGCCTTAGAAATCGCCATCGTCATCCCCCGGTCTTTAAAACTTCCAGTCGGGTTGAGACCATCGAATTTCACCAGCACCCGCACATCCCTACCAACAGCTTTAGCAATCGCTGGCGCGGGAATCAGGGGAGTATTACCCTCCAAGAGGGTTACCACCGGAGTTGAGTCAGTTACTGGCAAATACGAACGGTACGCCTCAATTAAACCCGGCCAGTTGAGAGGTTTGGGCGCAGCGTTTCCAACGGTAGACGAATGGGCAGCAGACAGAGTTGAAGCCACAATTGAGTTGCTATTTACTAGTTGTTGAGTAGGGGTTGCTAGTTGTTAGTTATTGGTTATTAGTTACTTGTTGTTGAGCAAGCAACTCACAACTAACAACTAACAACAATCAACCATTAGTTTACCGTGAACGATTCGGTGTTACGGGCTTCTCTGGATTGTCGATCCGGCGCTTGATCAGCTTTGGGCGTTCCACAACAGACTGATCGACATCGGGCGCACTCCAGGAAGGTTGAGTTTGGTCGTAGACCATTTGCAGTGCGGCAGCCGCGATCGCTAGGGGGTCATATTCCTCACTCAAATCTCGCACTACTGGCAAGAAGGATGCCATCCGTTCGCCGGCTAGGGCTTCGCGTAACTGCTCTTGCAGTTTTTCTAAACGTCGCCCTTCAATTTGCGATCGCGTTGGTACGTTAGTGACTTGTAATGTTTGGCGTACTTTTCGCTCAATCAGGCTCAACTTACGGCGATCAAACGGTTGAATTAGGGAGATTGCAATTCCCGTCTTGCCAGCGCGTCCGGTACGACCAATGCGGTGAATGTAGCTCTCCACCTGATCAGGCAGGTCGTAATTAATGACGTGGGTAAGGTGATCGACATCCAGACCTCGTGCCGCAATATCAGTAGCGACAACCCAGCGAACCTGACCGCCCTTGAACCGAGCGAGTAGACGCTCTCGTTGGGACTGGCTCAAGTCACCGTGGTATTCATCTACGCTGTGACCTGCTGCTTGCAATTGGCTAGTCAGTTCAGCGGCAGCTTTCCGCGTCCGCACAAAAATTAGTGCGGCTTCCGGGTCTTCCAGTTCCATAATTGGCTGGAGAGCTTTTGCCTTTGTCCAGCCACGGGGCACCATGTAGACTCGTTGCTCGATCCGCGATGGTGTCGCTTTCGGTTGCTCGACAGTTACAGTCACTGGCGATTTCAGGAACTTGTTGATTAAATCCCGAATGGGTCGTGGCATTGTTGCCGAGAAACAAGCGGTCTGACGCTCAACGGGTGCCTGTTTGAGGATTTTCTTGACATCATCAATGAAGCCCATGCTCAACATTTCATCGGCTTCATCCAGAACCACCCAGCGAACTCCATCCAGTTTGAGGTCGCCTCGGTCGAGCAAATCAATTACCCGTCCCGGTGTACCCACAACAATTTGGGCACCTCGTTTGAGTTCGCGAATTTGCCGCTCCATTGACATCCCACCGCAAACGGTCAAGATACTTAAGCGACGGTTACTGGAGAAGTTGCTAATGGCGTCAGCTACTTGAGAAGCTAACTCGCGAGTCGGCGTCAAAATTAACGCCTGGACTACCCGGCTGTCGATATCGATCCGCTCCAACATGGGCACGGAAAATGCTGCTGTTTTGCCGGTTCCGGTTTGAGATTGACCCACTACATCGCGACCGGAAAGCAGTTCGGGGATCGCTTGTACTTGGATCGGGGTGGGTGTCGTGAAGCCTAATTTTTCTAGTTGATGGACGCCAGCTTCGGACAGGCCCAGGCTTTGAAATGAAAGGGTCATAGTTTGTTGTTCGTTGTTAGTTTTCAGTTTTTAGGGGTCAGCAGTCAGTTGTTAATGGTCAGTCTTGAGGGGTTAGTTAATCGGAATTAACAACCTACGGACAAATACCAAGGGAAAAACAATCAACAGACAACTGACAAGGGACTAGGAACTACAGAACCATAGAGGTCGTAGATATCGGCAGCGGTAATTTCCACTTTCGCGATTGTTCCTAACGGGGCGTCGCCTTGAACGTAGACCAATCCATCTACCTCAGGCGCAAAACGAGCAGAGCGACCGATCAATTCACCCGTTGAGGGGTGTTCTTGCTCAATTAGAACCTCAACTACTTTGCCCACTTCCTCTTGATTTTTTTTCAGTGAGATGGGCTGTTGGGCTGCCATTAAAGCATCCCGTCGCTGCTCCATTACTTCTTGGGGCAGTTGGTTGGGTAAGTTGTAGGCTGGTGTTCCTTCTTCTGGAGAAAAAGTGAAGACACCTGCATGATCAAATTCATGACGCTCTACAAACTGGAGCAAGTGTTCAAAATGTTCATCTGTCTCGCCAGGAAACCCAACGATGAAGGTTGTCCTCAGCACTGCCTTGGGTAGCGCTGTTTTAATGCGCTCGATAATTGCATCATTCACCTGTCCCTGCCAGGGTCGGTTCATGGCGCGGAGTATATCTGGATGGGAGTGCTGTAAGGGCAAGTCTAAGTAAGGCAGAACATTGGTTGTTTCCTGAATCGCTTGAATGACTGATGGAGTCAAGCCAGTTGGATAGGCGTAGTGCATCCGAATCCAGGGGATGTCCACTTCACCTAACGCCCGCAAGAGTTGTGCTAACTTGGGTTTGCCGTAAAGGTCTAAACCGTAGTTAGTTGTAATCTGGGAAATTAAAATCAATTCCTGGACGCCTTCGGACGCCAGTTGTTTGGCTTCCGCGACGATGGATTCAATTGTACGTGATCGCTGGTTTCCCCGGAGATGGGGAATGATACAGAAAGCACAACGGTAATCACACCCTTCAGCTACACGGAGGTAAGCAACGCCTTCGGAGGTTGTCCGGTAGCGTGGCGTTGTCTCATCAGCAATGTAGGTGGGTTCAGCTGAAACTTGCTTGACGCGCTCACCAGTTTCTACCCGCTGAATCACATCAACAATTTTGTTGTAGTCGCCAGTTCCTACGACTGCCACGGCTTCCGGTAACTCCTCCAAGAGTTCTTCCTGGAAGTGCTGTGCCATACAGCCGGTAATGACAATTTTTTTATCAGCTTCTGCCAGTTCTACTAGCGTGCGGACAGACTCGGTTCTAGCCGCTTCAATGAAACTACAGGTGTTTACAATAACGTAGTCTGCTAATTCTTCGTTTGTATCTACATTATAGCCTGCTTTTACCAGCAGACCCAGCATATGTTCCGTATCGATGCGATTTTTTTCGCATCCCAAGTGAGAAATTGCAATAGTTGGCTTGTTGCCCATGCGGTTATCTATATTATGACTCAATAGAGTGGGAATCGCTCATGTAGAGGAGCTATTTTACCTCACGGGAGCTTTTTAGTTCACCCACACTCTACCAGTCCGGATGTTCCTTAATCCTCGCGCGTACCCCGCTCCCTATTGTAGATAAAATTTTATTGAGATATGCAAAACAAGTAGAGCTATTTATGCCATTATCCCCCTTGCCCGTTACGGGAGAACATCTATAGGTAGGGTAGAAAGTAGCCGGTGTTTTCAGGTAGATAAGTGAACTTACAGCAAATTTTCAAGACACCGAATCCAATTATTGGCGTGGTTCATCTGCTGCCGCTCCCCACATCTCCCCGATGGGGTGGGAGTCTGAAGGCGGTCATTGACCGGGCGGAGCAGGAGGTGACTGCCTTGGCTTCTGGGGGAGTAGATGGCATCATCGTTGAGAATTTTTTTGACGCGCCGTTTACGAAGAACCAGGTCGATCCAGCGGTGGTCAGTGCGATGACCCTGATTATCCAGCGACTGATGAACTTGGTGACGCTGCCGATGGGGATCAATGTTTTGCGTAATGACGCCCAAAGTGCTTTAGCGATCGCCACCTGCGTCCGCGCCCAGTTTATCCGTGTCAACGTCCTCACCGGAGTCATGGCAACCGACCAAGGGTTAATCGAAGGACAGGCGCATCACCTCCTCCGCTACCGACGAGAACTCGGTAGCGATGTCAAAATCTTGGCAGATGTTTTGGTGAAGCACGCTAGACCTTTGGGTTCCCCGAATCTCACAACAGCGGTGCAGGAAACTATTCAACGAGGTTTGGCAGATGGGGTCATCCTCTCCGGGTGGGCGACGGGTAGCCCTCCCACTCTGGAAGATTTAGAACTCGCCTCTGCTGCTGCCAATGGCACACCTGTCTTTATTGGGAGTGGAGCCAACTGGGAAAATATTTCCACCCTGATGCAGGCAGCAGACGGGGTGATTGTTTCTAGTTCTCTCAAACGGCGGGGGCGCATCGAGCAACCCATTGACCCAATTCGCGTCAGTCAATTTGTAGAAGCGGCGCGAAGAACCGTTGCTGCCAAAACCGAACCGAAACCCATGTCTTCTGTCAAGCTACATTCATAAATAGATTGAGCAATTAGCTACTAACAACCAACAACCAACAATTGATTATGAGTCGCCGACGTTCTGCTCCCTGGATTCATCGCTGGTCTCGTCAGCTGATCGGTGCGATCGCTGGCATCGGAGCTTTATTAACCGCTTATCTGACTGTGGTAAAACTCACGGGTAACAGTGTAGCTTGCACCGCTGGTGCTGCTGCTGGTGCTGCCGCCGGCAGTGCTTCAAGCTGTAATGATGTCCTCTCCAGCCCCTATGCCACGGTTTTTGGTCTGCCCCTGGCGTTGTTTGGCTGCCTTGCCTACACGAGTATGGCAACCTTTGCTCTAGCACCTTTAGCCGTGAACTCAGAGCAAAATAAAGACCTCCGCTCAAAACTAGAAGATTGGACTTGGTTGCTGCTCTTTACCGGAGCAACGGCAATGACAATTTTCAGCGGGTATCTCATGTATCTGCTGGCTTTTAAGCTCAAAACCGTCTGCTTGTACTGCATCGGTTCCGCTCTGTTCTCTTTGAGTATGTTAATTCTGACTTTTATTGGACGCAGTTGGGAGGATGCAGGTCAGCTTTTGTTCATCGGTATTGTTGTAGGCATGGTAACGCTGATTAGCACCTTGGGAGTCTACGCTCAAGTGGGTAATCCGACAGCAAATTCCGGAGGCGGTCGCACGCCGATTCCGGAGATTACGACTACACCAAAACCCCCAATTGGATGGGAAGTTACGACAACGTCTGGTGAAGCGGAAATTGCTCTAGCGCGTCATCTCAAAAAAGTCGGTGTTAAGGAATATTTTGCCTACTGGTGTCCCCACTGCTTTGAACAGAAGCAGCTATTTGGCAAAGAGGCAGTCAAAGAACTCAATTACGTTGAGTGTGCGGCTGAGGGCAAAAACGGCAAGCCACAAGTCTGTATTGATGCTGGAGTTAAAGCGTTCCCTAGCTGGGAAATCAATGGAAAATTGACATCTGGGATTAAAACTCTGGAAGAATTGGCTAATGAAACTGGCTATCAAGGACCGCGCAATTTTAAATACGTATTGCCAAGAGGTTAGGGCTGGCTCTTACTCCCAAGGACACCTAATAACTCGAAGCACAAATAGCACTACTCATTAGCAGAATTCAGGAGCCAGTCTACAGAGTTATCTTGACGACTGACTCCTGATTTTTCTTCGGTCAGAAAGATAATTCAATCTTCTTGAGCAAGGTTAGATTTGAGGCTTAAGGCTTTTTCTGGCAAATTTTCGCTTCTTGAGATTTAGATGAGAAGCAGCGATCGCAGGAGTTCTAGGGTTTTTAGTAGCCCTCTAACCAGATTTTCCTTGAGTATACTGATTAAGTAACTTCTGCAATATGCTCTCTCGACGTTACAGCCTTAGTCAGGGGAATCTATTCGTCCTAAAAGTCTACTCTAGGCAATGAGAGAGTCGGTCTAAATTTTTGCTCACACAATTTTACACGAACAGAAATATCTAAACGATTAATAGTATCAGGCTGCATCTAGATGATGTATATCACTGCACTTTCGGATAATTGTGCAGTCATGCAGATGTTAAAAGTAAGTCTAGGTCGCAAGCTGAAGCAGTGGGTTCAGCAAGAGCGTCAGGTATTGAAGGCTGCTGCGGGTGTCACGGCAGCAATCGTTCTCCTGCGTCTGATTGGGATACTCCAGTCATCAGAATTGGCAGCCTTCGATCAGCTGTTTCACCTGCGTTTACCAGAAGCCACTGATGAGCGCATCGTTATTGTTGAAATTAACGAAAAAGATATACAGCAGGCGGAGCAATGGCCGATTCCCGATCGCGTTATTGCCCAATTGCTTCAGAAATTAAATACCTATCAACCCCGTACCATTGGCTTAGACATTTACCGCGACTTGCCAGTAAAGCCAGGTCAGGCGGAATTTGTCAAGGCTTGTGAAACCATCCCTAATTTAATTGGGATTGAAAAACTCAAAGATCCAACGAGCTTAGGCGTTGCTCCACCCACCGTATTAAGTCAACGAAAACAGGTTGGTTTCAATAACGTTGTGGTTGACACCGATGGCAAGCTGCGACGAAGTTTGCTCTACTGGCATCAGGCTGGCAAAAGCTATCAAAGTTTAGCACTAAAACTAGCTTTGGCTTATCTCAAGGCAGAAAAGATTACTCCCAAAGCGGCAGCGAGTAACCCGAAGTATCTACAGCTACGGAGTGTCTTTCGCTCTTTTCAAGCTAATGACGGCGGCTATGTGCGGGCAGATACGAACGGCTATCAAGTGTTAGTCAACTTTCGGCATCCCGGTAGCTTTCGCACCGTTTCAATGGCAGAGGTGTTGGCAGGTCAAGTTAATCCTACTTGGATACGCGATCGCGTTGTTATCATTGGTTCAACAGCACCGAGTCTGCAAGATTTTTTCTACACGCCTTACAGCAATAACCTTGTTGGTACCGCACAACCCATATCTGGCGTTGAGCTACACGCTAATTTTGTCAGTCAAATTCTCAGTAATACCCTGACAGGAAGACCTTTAATCAACGTTTGGTCAGAACCAGTAGAATGGCTGTGGATTTTTGGGTGGTCTTTTCTTAGTGCCAAAATTATCTGGCAACGGCGATGGCCTCGACGTACTTTAGTAGCGCTTTTTCTCGTCAGTGCTGCTTTAGGCGGTAGCTGTT
Organism: Candidatus Sericytochromatia bacterium; assembly: GCA_036703885.1. Classification (GTDB taxonomy): domain Bacteria; phylum Cyanobacteriota; class Cyanobacteriia; order Cyanobacteriales; family Coleofasciculaceae; genus CADCTM01. Next base: position 1,425 of record DATNQT010000338.1, on the reverse strand, counting down.
ACCTAGCTTTTTTGGCAGGTTGGTGGTTGCCTCTCGTCCCGCCCCTGTTGGGGGCACTGCTGTCTGGTGGTGTCATCATCAGTCATCGTGCCCACCTTAAGGAAGAATTAAAACGCTCCAAAGAATTTTTGCAGACCGTAATCAATACAATTCCTGACCCAGTTTTTGTCAAAAACAAAGAACATCGCTGGATTATCTTAAATCAGGCATATTGTGAATTTACGGGCTATCCTCTTGAGACATTAATGGAGAAGTCAGATTATGACATCTTTCCTAAACACGAAGCCGATGCCTTCTGGTCACAAGATGAACTGGTGTTCCAAACGGGTAAAGCCCAGGAAAATGAAGAAGAATTGACAGATGCTTTCGGCACGACTTACCTGATTTCTATCAAAAAATCCCTCCACAAAGATGCGGCGGGGAATATTTTCCTAGTCGGTATTATCCGAGACATCACAAAACACAAGCGGGCGGAGCAAAAGCTCAGGCAAGCCGCCGCTGAGTTGACCCGTGCTAACATCGAACTCAAACTTTCCGAAGACCGATTGCGTTATTTGGCTTATCACGATGCCCTCACAGGTCTTGGCAATCGCAAATATTTCCACGAATCTTTGACTAACTCTTTAGAAAGGGCACGTAGCAATAACCAGCTACTGGCACTGATGTTTCTAGATTTAGATGGCTTTAAGCAGGTGAATGACACCCTCGGACACGACACAGGAGACCAGTTGCTGAAAATAGTTGCCCAGCGCCTGACTAATACTCTACGCAGTACCGATATTGTCTCGCGGTTAGGTGGCGATGAATTTACAGTCCTTCTCCCTGAAATTCCTCAGGCAGATTATGCTGCCAGAGTAGCAGATCAGATTCTAGAGGCTCTGTCTCAAGTATTCGTGTTGGAAGGGCAAGATGTTTTTGTAACCGTCAGTATCGGAATTAGCATCTACCCGCTAGATGGTGAAGTAGAGGAAACGTTGATTAAGAGGGCAGACACTGCCATGTATCGTGCGAAACAGTTAGGTCGGAATCAACATAAATTCTCGAATTCCCTCTAAATTGTTGAGTGTTAACTATTGACCAAAGGTAGTCTCAGCTAACAGTTAACACTCAATAGGAAAATAGGAGAATGTGCTGACTTAGATGTGCGATCGCATATTTCGCTTGCTTTCTACAAACCAAACTGGCTCACCCGCCTTATTGCAAACGACAAAAGCTGCCAGTTCCAACGAGAGCAACTTTCCACTTTTGGTGCAAGTAGTCACTTCACCCCTGTAGCTACCATTTTTGAGTAGCTCCTTAGAAATAGCAGCGAATACCTGTTCTCCTAAGAGGGATGGTGTCGTCAGCTCTAGCAGTTCATCATCTGAGTATCCCAGAATCGACCGATGCGCTCGGTTTTGCTCCAGGTAACAACCCTCTAAGTCA
>DATNQT010000337.1:0-3069 GCA_036703885.1 Candidatus Sericytochromatia bacterium | reverse complement strand
ACGATCGCATAGGTGACATAGCGCAGCATCCATGCTAAGTCCCGCAGGGACTTCTGCATATTCTTCGGACCATAGCGGGCGACGTTAATCGGTCGGAAACCCGCTGGGGCTGGACCGCCGGCAGACGCACTGAAAAGCGATCGCAACCCTTCCAAAAAGCCGCCACCACTTTCTACATAAGTAGCCGTGCCTAATTTCATGGATTCTCGGACATCCGTGCTACCACTACTTGCTAGCACCAGCTCTTGACCCACGTCTTCCCTTGGCTTTTCCAAGAAAGCCATTGGGGTTCCACCAACAAATATCCGGTTAGCCGCGCGGGATACGATCAGGTCAGCGTTTTTGCTGATGATATCGGCAATTTCTAAACGCTGGTTACCAGAGCGGAAGTAACTGGCAAGCTCACTTAGCTCGCCACTCCCTAAAAACCGGTCTTGCTGTTCGGCTTGGATAATTGTTGCAACCGGTACTGTTTGATAGAGTTGCGGACGCGCAACCGAGCTTCCACCACTTGCCTTAACACTCATTGGTTCTCAAAAGCTCCCATTGACAATTTTTTTAACTGTGTTAAGCCTGACCAGGGTGCCAATATAGGTCACTCTCGCTTACCTCAGGCTGATTCGGCTCGGTATTTTTTACCCATCCTGAGAAATGGATAGGATGTTCCCGTGACGCCTTCAATAAACAAATCCCCTGGGCTTTACCAGGTCAGTCTTTAGATTAAAACGTTTCTGATGTCCTGGACTTATTTATTAAGAAGTGTATAGAACACTGTCCAGGGTTTCACAAAGCATAATAGTTGATTACAGTCCCTAACTGAGAAACCTCATAAGTTTTGTTACAATTTTTGCCAGTAATTTGGCTTCCAGGAAGTCGGGAGTCAGGAGTCAGGAGCAAGGATAAATGAATTCTGCTTGTGACGATTCGGTTCATGCCCTACTCTTATTAGCTGTCTCCCCTATTGTACTGTGAGTTATGGAAGCCTCTCAGGATGCTAGCGCTGCGGTTCAGCGGCTGTACGATACTTATCCCTTCCCCCCAGAGCCGTTACTTGATGAGCCACCTCCAGGGTACAACTGGCGTTGGAATTGGTTAGCGGCATACAACTTTTGCACGGGACAAAAACCGCAACGGCAAGACATCCGGATTCTAGATGCAGGTTGTGGTACTGGTGTTGGAACCGAGTATTTGGTTCACCTCAATCCCCAAGCGTCTGTGGTTGGAATCGATCTGAGTTCAGGTGCTTTATCCGTAGCAACAGAACGCTGTCGCCGTTCGGGAGCCGATCGCGTTGAATTTCATCACTTAAGTTTGTATGATGCTGATCGCCTGGATGGTGAGTTTGAGCTAATTAACTGCGTTGGTGTCTTACACCATTTACCTGACCCGATTCGCGGCATCCAATCGCTAGCCGCTAAACTAGCTCCCGGTGGCTTGATGCACATTTTTGTCTATGGGGAGTTGGGTCGCTGGGAAATCCAACTCATGCAGAAAGCGATCGCACTTTTACAAGGTAACCAACGAGGTGACTATTCCGATGGAGTGCAGGTGGGTCGCCATCTCTTTTCTGCTTTACCAGAAAACAATCGGCTTGTCAAGCGAGAAAAAGAACGTTGGTCTTTGGAAAATCAGCGGGATGCCAACTTTGCCGATATGTACGTTCATCCTCAGGAGATTGACTACAACATCGACACGCTGTTTGAACTGATTGATGCATCTGGGTTAGAGTTTATTGGCTTTTCTAATCCTCGCTACTGGCAGTTGGAGCGGCTGATCGGAAAGAATCTAGAGTTGATGGAACGGGCAAAAGGATTAAGCGATCGCGAACAATATCGACTGATTGAACTATTAGATCCAGAAGCCGTTACTCATTACGAGTTTTTCTTAGGGCGTCCTCCTATAGTTAAAGCCGATTGGTCATCGGATGACGCCCTTGTTGCAGCAGTTCCAGAGCGGAATCCTTGTATGGATGGATGGCCGAATAAATGTCTATTTAATTACGATTATCAGATTATCAACCTCTCAGAAGCAGAGTTTGAATTTCTGCAAGCGTGTGATGATAATTCAACCGAACCAGCCCCCCTTGGCAAGGGGGGAGCAAGAACAGTGGGAGAGATTTTGAAGGGTGTGCAATTGGAGATGGAGGGAGTGCGATCGCTTCTCAATCAACAGTTGATTATGTTAACGCCTAGATATTAGACATTACTCAGGCAACTCTCCAAATTGTTCACGATAACGAGCCAGAGTTGCTTCCATTTCAGCTAGTTGTTGTTGAGCTTGATCTCGCTGTTGACGCTCTTGTTCAGCGCGTTCTTCTGCGAGTTGTAGCGCCTGCGCTAACTCATCGGGAATCAGCAATTTTTCTCCATTATCTTCTCGATAAAAGCCGATTAGTTTTCCTTCTACAACTAACCGCAGTTGTAAAGGTTCGCTGCGACTATCTGTAATGGGTTCATAGGTTTCTCCTCGCAAGCGATATCCTTGTAATTTTTCTTCAATCCATTCTCCCTTGGGGTCAAATAGCCAGTATTCTAGTACTCCTAATTGTTCGTACAAGGTTCTCTTAAACGTCTTATCTTGGTCTTGAGTGCCTTTAGAAGTCATCTCAAAGATTACGACTGGAACTTGACCTTCTTCCCAAGTTTTGTAGTTATCTCTGCCACCTGGTTCGACATCAAAAATTACCATGACATCTGGGGCAATTCTTAATCTGGGGAAACCTTGAGCATAGTAGAGAAATTGGTCTGCTAGAACTGTTGCTTGGCGACCTGTGAGGTATTGTTTGAGAACTTCTAAAGTTGTCAGAATGGCATAGAGATGATCGTAGGTTTCTGCCACGGGTTCACCATCAGAACTGGGGTAAATGATTGGGGTGGTTGGGGTTGTGGGGGAAGTGGCTGTCATTGGTTACACCGAGTCAGCATTTTTTATATACGTTTATCATAATTCTTAGAGTCAGGTAAAACTGCCTCAGAACTGTTCAATTTGGAGTAAGTCAATGAGCAAATTACAGACCAAACTCCCAACAGATACCTGGGTTACAGCGACCTGGGATGAATATATTCAAGC
>DATNQT010000336.1:0-2122 GCA_036703885.1 Candidatus Sericytochromatia bacterium | reverse complement strand
GATGCTCGAAATAGCTAACCGTGACTTGGGGAGATACGGTTGCTGAGTTCAGCGCTTGGGCAAGATTTTGTTCTTGGTTACCAAAACTCAGGTCGTAGGCGTAAATTTGTCCGGGTTGTAGGCGATCGCATTTAATGGGTTGAGCAGTAACGGCGACGATATGCAAGTGCTGACCCAGTGGCACTGTAGAGCGCGAACCTTCCAGCAACAAAGTCTTAATGGTAGAACCGCGTGCGTCTGTGGAGTACACTTTGAGGCTGACTTCGCGAGACGCTTTGATGGCAATCCAAACTGTGACTGCATTACTCTCTGTACGCCGCAAAATCGGACCTGCCAGTATGAGTGGCAGGTGATGAAGGCAGTTGTCAAGCGGGACACTACTATGTCCGTCACTTAAGGGCGTCCATGACATACAACAAGGATTGCTGCTTTGACCATCTAGCAGCCTCATTTAGCGGTATGACAATAGCCTAACCTATCACCAGTTCTACAAGCATTTTTCGGATTATTAAGGCGCTAGTGCCCCAAACAACCTACAAAACTCGTTTTTGCTAAGAAATCCGGAAACAGAATTCAAATAACTGATATTTACGTCAGTAGCGATTAGAATGCACCCTAGATCAGGGTGCAATAGGAGAAAACTATGTCTGAACCAACGCGCTGTCCCTTACCGCTAATTTTGATTCGTGGATTTGGCGGTTTGAACACTGATGATGAGAAGAAGGTGGCTTACCAAGGATTTAACAACGGCAGTGTCTATCCCCAAAAACAAGGAGAAAACTATATTTATGAAGGACTGATTCTGCGTTTCCTGAAGTCGAACTGGCGATACGAGGATGCCACTAACGTTGTCGGATACTACGGCAATAATATTACCAGTGAGGCAATTCTCCCCAGGAAGCTTAAGTATTTAAAAGACCAGGATGTTATTAGCAAATTCGATCACCTGAACGCTGCTGGGTATTTTTCTGGAGACAAAGTGGTTATCAACCCAGCAATGGCGCTGCACCTGATTGAGTCAACGGACGACCCGCGTCGCTCCATTTGGGTGTTCCGCTATTATGACTTGAATGACCGGAAATTTGAAACCTACGGCAAAGCGCTTGTGCGTTTGATCGACTTTATTCAGGAGCTTGCCGTAATGAAGGATGGTGTCAAACCAAAGGTAAACATTATTGCTCATTCTATGGGTGGGTTACTGGTTCGTGAGGCAGTTCAACGCACCTATCCGAAAAAAGACTTAAAAGCTGAAGACTACATCAACAAGATTGTTACTTTGGGGACTCCCCACCGAGGTATTACCTTCCAAATTTTGAAAAATTGGATTGGCATTGAGGCGGCAGAAGAGCTAGAACACTTCAATCCTGAATTTCAAGAAAACGAGAAGAATGAAGCTTCATTTAAGAATTTTCATAAGCACTTCCCACGGGAACGGCTGCTAACAGTTGTTGGTACGAACTATCGAACTTACAGTATAGGGACTGCCACAATGCTGAATCGCTTCTTCTCGGAAGCTGGTCAGTATGGGGCAAACTATAACCGTAGTGATGGATTGGTCAAACAAATCTCTGCTCAAATTCCTGGCGCACCGCGAACCTTCGTTAACAAGTGTCACGGAGGTGATGACTCATTGATTACCTCTCGTGAGTCCTTTGAGATAGCGACTCGCTTTTTCTTTGGTAATGTGCGATCGCGTCTCCGTCTGGTTAACGCTAAAGTCACCCGTGGTAAAGACTTTTTTGGTAAGAGTGAGTTCTTTCTGGGAGTTTCAATTAAGCCGCGCGCATTAGACTTTGAGCTTTTTCACCAGAGTAAGGAAGCGGAAAACTGCTACGGTTCCTTTAGTGAAGTTGACCCGATTGACAACAATATTGACTTTAAAGACAAGGATGTAGCTTTTCCTTGGGCAGATGATAACAACCTGATTTGGGAAGGCTATCTCGACACTAAGTTAATTCTGAATGATGACACCATCGACGAGCAGGATAAAGACATGGTGCTACGGCTAGACTTTTATGTTGGGGAACGTGATCTCTTAGGTATTGGTTTCTCCGACAATGTGATTTTTCGCAAGCAATACTACATCCGTGCCTTAATCAAGAAGAGACCCCTAGAACTCTAC
>DATNQT010000335.1:0-10473 GCA_036703885.1 Candidatus Sericytochromatia bacterium | reverse complement strand
AGAGTGCAAATCCTGACCAATAAAGGTTTGACTCACCACCTAAAATCGCCCAACGGAAACCATCAATAACGCCTACCATAGGATTTAGAGAATAAAGGAGACGCCACTTCTGGGGGACAATACTACTGCTAAAGCCTACGGGCGAGATATACAAACAAAACTGCACTAAAAAGGGAACCACGTAGCGGAAATCACGATATTTCACATTCAGCGCTGACAACCACAACCTTACGCCCATCGAGGCAGCAAACGCAATCAAAATAAATAGCGGCAGCGTTAGAATACGCCAACTTGGCACGAAATCGTACCTTACCATCAGCCCAAGCATGATTATCCCAGAAATCAGGAAATCCACAAAACTGACAAGAGGCGTCATGGCGGAATCAGCCACCATCGAAGATGAAAGGAATTTCTCTGAGAATAACTTCCCAGAGCCAGCAAAGTAGATGCATCCTAACTAAACTGACTCGGTATAGTGGTTTCTTACTTTACAGTCAAGTTTTTTGTCGAGCGAGCGCTGTAGAATCTAGACCCATTAATCCAGCTAATCGAGCCTATCTCCGAGTGGGTGTATAAGCAGCATTCAGCAATATCGACAATATCGATTGAACTGCCCGTAGCTCTTCGGGAGGATTGCTTAAAAACGCAGCACTACTACTACCAATCAAGGCATTATAAGCACGAACTACGGCAACCATTCGACCAGGTTCAACATTACCATTAGCGGTCAGCCTTTCCAGGCTTGTCGCTAAGTTCCGGGCGATAACTGGATTTGCCCCAGCGTTCACCAGCCCTCTTTCCAGCTGAGTCACACAAGCCCCACTACTGCCTGTTGTGACGCATTCTATGTTTTGCTGCACGGCCGCTGGAATTGCTGTGGAAGGACCATTGGCGACAATTGGCAAGTTTCTAGCCGTCAGTTGCCGATTCACTGAGGTTGCGGCGATATTAACAGAGTTTCTAATCTGGTCAGTACGGAAGGCGAGGTTGACTTGGCGATCGCCTCCTGGAGAGAAACCGCCAGCAATATCGCTGGTGGTGATGATGTTGCCAGTAACATCTGAGAAGTTTCCCGATTGGGCACGCGCTGGTGGCGTTGTGCCCAACAGGCTGTACGCGAGGGCAAAACCCAGTCCCAAACGTAAAGGAAGATGCTTAATGTTCATAACTTTTCTTCAGGAGTGAGGACTTAGAACGAGATACCGTAACCTACACCCAGGATAAACCGAGTACCATCACCTGCTGTATTCGTAATGTCGGCAGCAGCTGGTGTAATTACTAACGGTATACCCGGAAAAGGAGTAATCGAGGCTCCGATGTTCAGATCTTGACCCGTCCACTCGCCAATCAAGCTAACGGGTCGAACGACTTGTAATCCAACGCTACCAAAAACGTTAGGAGAGTCGTCTCCATTCTCGATAGAATTTTGCGAACGAAAACGACCGCCCCCAACACCGAGGGAAGCCGTAACCCGACTCAAAGGCGCAGATTGGTCTTGGCGGAGGCGCAAGACTTTCGTCGCGACGCCGTAAACACTACTTCCGGCATCGGTATTGCCCCAGTTAATGGCATTTTCTATCCCGAAGGCAACGGCAATGTCACCAGGAAAGGTACGATGCAGTTTGAAGCTAATGCCGCCATTTTCAAAAAAGTCTTGCCGGATGGTGGAAAACGAAGTAACAGTCGTTTCCAGAGCCGCAAGTTTTCTGGCATCGCCCACACCAAAACCAAAGGCAACGGCTCCATCATCAGTGTCTGTAAAGCGGGTTCGTTGTTGATAAGTTCCGCCTAAGAACACGTCACGCCATTGAGCACCAAACGCGGTTGGCGTACTAATACTGGAACCGCCGCCAAAAATTCGCCTGAGTTGCTCTATAACTGGTGGTTCCGGCAGTCGATACTGTTGTCTGAGGGCTGTCACTTGGTCGGGTTGGGGCGGTTGCGCGATTGGCGGTTGGTAGCCAACGATGTACTGAGAAGCCACATTGGTAGGACCGAGTGGCGGCAGGCTGCCATTCTTAACCAAGGCTTGGTAAATAAATGCTGCCACATCGGCACGGGTTGCCACCTGATTAGGATTCAATAGAGCAACATTTGGATAATTGACAACCAATTGATTGACGGTTGCCGCCGCCACCTGGTCGCGAGCAAAGGCAGGAATTTGTGCCGCGTCTCGGAAATTCGTATTTAAAACCGTTGCCAATTGAGCGGGTGGAGACAGGTCAAGTCCAGTAGCTAAAGAAACCAGCACTTGAACGCGGGGGATGTTTTGCTCTGGCAAGAAAATATTATTTGGGTATCCTTCTAGAAAGCCCGTGCGATAAGCTGTCTGAATCGCCTCCAAACCCCAGTAATTAGCAGGTACATCGGCAAACTGGGTTCCTTGACGTTGTGGCGCTCTTTGGAAAGCCTGACGAATCATTGCTGCAAATTGAGCGCGTGTCACTGGCTCATCCGGTCGGAATGTGCCATCGGGAAAACCTCGAATGATACCCCGCGCTGCCAAGGCTTCAATAAAACTTCTTGCCCAGTTACCTTGAATATCAGGAAAGCTAATTCCTTGAGCGAGTTGCGCGGCGGTACCCGTCGAGGGCATCAGCACGCCCATTGCAGGGTCATTAGTCCTTGCCGGCGCAACGTTTGTGCTAGGGTTTTGGGGACGAAGGGCATTAGCTCCTAGCATAGTATTGAGGAGAGATTGACCCAAGGAACCCCCTTGATTCCCGTTAGCTGTAGTTTGAGGCGGGTTCGTTGCTACGGGATTGGCAACCCCCACCGCAGCGTATAACATAGTACTGCTTAGAACAGAGCTGATTAAGATATACCTACAGTGGCGAATAGCTTTGCCAACTCGATACAAACGACCCATGCCTCTGGCTGTCCTCATCACCTTTACGACTCTCCCGAAGTTGAGTTAATACCTCAAAGTTACTACGAGTTGAGGGAACTTTATCTGATCACTATATACTCTGGAACTTTCTCTAAAAGGAGCATGACTTTGTGTAGAGAGTCAATTTTTCTGCAAGGATACTATTTGACGTGAGTGCAATAAGACATATTCAGGTTTTTGCTCGGAGTGGTATGACTGGTAGCGACTTAAGAAAATACACAAATCAACCCATTGTGGGTTTAAGCTTGCTCGCTTTTTTAGCGGCTGCCGTCCCTCTTCCTTCCCAGGCGCAGGTTCCGACGTTTTCTCCGGGAACCTCAAGTGAATTTAATAATAATTCGCCATCCCGTCCGTCTCCGGGCGTCCCCAGTGGAGTGAATAACTTGCCAGCTCCACCCCCCCTAGCTGTCCCAAGACCAGTTAATAATTTTCCTTCCTCGCCTTCCTCCGTTGCTGCACCAGCTCCAACTTATCGATTACCGCCGGATACACCTTACACCCTAGGAGCGGGTGATCGCGTCAAAGTCGATGTCTTTGATATCCCAGAATATACAGGCGAGTTCGCGGTTTTAGTGGATGGCACGCTGAACCTGCCTGTTATTGGTACTGTCCCAGTTCGGGGGTTTTCACTCCAAGAAGCGAGTCGAGAGATTGAAAATCGATACAGACGCTATGTTAGAAACCCCCGGATTACACTCTCGTTAACAGGAATTCGTCCAATTACCCTGGCAGTAGCCGGCGAAGTTAACCGTCCCGGAACTTACACCGTGGGTGGAAGCGGGGGAGGAGGCGGGGGAGGAGCGGCGGCTAGTGTGCAGTCGCCGACGGTAACCCAGGCAATTACCTTAGCTGGTGGCATTACTCAGTCAGCAGCCGTTGGCAACGTAATTATCCGCCGTCGCATCGGTACGGCAACCCAGCCAGAAGAATTCACCGTCAACCTCTGGGAATTGCTACGGCAAGGGAACATCTCTCAAGACATTACTCTTAGAGATGGAGACACCATTGTGATCCCTACCGTTACTGCTGTTAATCCCAGTGATACTCGTCAACTGGCAGATGCGAGTTTCGCCTCAAAAGAGGTTAGGCCGATCAATATTGCGATCGTTGGGGAAGTAGCCCGCCCTGGACCTTACGCCATCACAGGCGGTGGAGAAGGGACAGGCGGTGCAACAGGTGCTGTAACAGGTGGTGCGACAGGAGTAGGCGGTGGGGGTGGAGGCAGTGGTGGCCCGCCCACAGTAACAAAGGCTATTCAGGTGGCTGGAGGCATTACCTCTCTGGCTGATGTTCGAGAAATTACAATCCGGCGTAATCCCCGCGTGGGCGACCCACTAGTCGTTAAAGTGAATTTATGGGAGTTGTTGCGTGGTGGAGATGCTTCTCAAGATGTCATCCTCCAAGAGGGAGATACCATTACTATTCCTACTGCGACGGCTCTAGACCCCGCTGAAGCGAATCAACTGGCTGGGGCTAGCTTTGCGCCCAATACGATTGTCGTGAATGTGGTTGGGGAAGTCACTAGACCTGGCGCTATTCCGGTGCCACCTAATACCCCCTTGAATCAAGCGATACTCGCAGCAGGTGGATTTAATGTTCGTGCTTCTAAGCGTACAGTTAATCTAGTTCGTCTTAATCCTAATGGTACTGTTACCAAACGGGATGTCGATGTAGATTTAGCTCAGGGAATTAATGAATCAAATAATCCTACCCTCCGCAATAACGATGTCGTCGTGGTCAGGCGTTCCACTCTTGCCACCGTCGGAGATACTCTGGGCACAGTGCTGAATCCCGTGGGAAGTTTTCTCAACATATTCAGTATCTTTAGAACCTTAGGGGGGAATTAGTTAGGGGTTATTCTATGCCTGAAGGCGTACCTTCTAGAGCCTACCAACCGTAATCGAGAAGAGATCTTGGTAGGCTTTAAGCCTAAGTTTCTGTGGTATGGCTTTCCAACCTTTGAACTTTGTGTGTACTATTCCTTAAATACCTGCTCCAAAATTAAATACATGGGCAGGTATTTTCTGATCGCTCTCAATCAACAAATAGGACGAGAGGCATTATGGAGAGAGGCAATATTCAAGAGACGTTATCCCATCAGGCGAATGGTAAACGTTTGCCGTCAGTGCCGCTCGCCTATAAATCTCAATTTCCAGGAAATGCTCAGGATGAGCTGAATCTGCGGCAGCTTTTGACTGTGGTACGCCGTCGTGCTTGGGTAATTGTCGGGGTGGCGATCGCAACGACATCAGCGGTCGCGTTTTGGACGATAAGTCAGACGCCAAAATACGAAGGCAAGTTTCAGCTGCTAGTGGAACCTGTCACGCAGGAAGGAAATTTAAACAGGCTGACGCAACTGCGCGGTGGCAACGAACTCCCCAGTTCGACTCTGGATTACGATACTCAAATTCAGGTACTGCGCAGTGCAAATTTGATGGCTCCGATTGTTGAGGAAATCCACAAGCTCGACAAACGCTATAAAGATGTCAGCTATGACTCTCTCATCAGTGATGGTGATTTGGTAATTAGTCGCCTAGAAGAAACCAAGATTCTAGAAGTCAGCTACCGGGATACAGACCCCGATAAGGTGAAGTTTGTATTACACCAGGTTGCCAGAGGCTACCTGCGCTATTCGCTCCAAGCGCGACAAACTAACCTGAAACAGGGAATCCAGTTTGTAGACAGTCAAATGCCTCAACTCCGCACTCGCGTAGACAAACTCCAAGGGCAACTACAAGCCTTTCGACAACAAAACAGCCTCCTCGACCCTGAAAGTCAAGGTCAACAACTCGCTACTCGTGTTAGCACGATTAATCAGCAGCAATTGGATACTCAGGTCAAGCTGAGAGAAGCGCGCTCTCTATACACAACCATCGCATCTCAACTGGGTTCATCACCGAACGAAGCGATCGCAACGTCAACTTTAAGTGAAGCCCCACGTTACCAACAATTACTCAATCAGCTACAAGAAATTGAAGCCAAGATTGCCAAAGAGTCAGCACGTTTTACCGAAGAAAGTCCGACAATCCAGTCACTACGCGAACAAAAGCGAAATCTCTTGCCCCTGTTGGAACAAGAATCCCAAAAGGTGCTAGGGACGAGCTTGGAAGCCGCTGGTGTTACGAACGATTCACCCAGTACGATTCGCATGGAACTGACCAAGCAACTGGTGGATGCAACGAACCAAATCCAAGTTTTGCAAGTGCGACAAAATGCGATCGCTCAGGCAGAACGCAGCCTCGACCAACAAGTCAAGCAGCTGCCAGTGATTGCTCGTCAGTACACTGATTTTCAGCGAGAACTCAATGTTGCAACAGAAAGCTTAAACCGCTTTCTCGGCGTTCGGGAAAACCTCGAAATTGAAGCGGCTCAAAAGGCACTTCCCTGGCAGATTATTTTGAAACCCAAAAAGCCAGAAGTACCTGTTTCGCCTAATCCCCAACGGAATATCCTTTTAGGAGCGATCGCGGGTTTGTTACTCGGTACCGCAACCGCCCTGTTGCTAGAGCGTTTAGATAATGTCTTCCACTCCCCCAACGAGTTAAAAGACTACACCAAACTGCCACTACTCGGTGTTATTCCTTACCACAAACAACTCAAACAGATAACCCCAGTGGCAACCCTTGCCGGAACGATACCTTCTCAAGATTCAACAACTGAGAAAAGAAATCGTCGTCAACCTCATTGGTACAAAGCATCTCCCTTTTTGGAATCCTTCCGTTCGCTGCACACCAATATCCGCTTTCTCGGCAGCGATACACCAATCCACTCGATCGTGATTAGCTCAGGAACGCCAGGAGATGGTAAATCTACAGTTGCCGTGCACTTGGCTCAAGCCGCTGCCGCAATGGGTCAGCGGGTACTACTGGTAGATGCTGACTTGCGTCGTCCTCAGGTACATAATGTTTTGGGTCTAAACAACCAGGATGGGTTAAGCAATGTCATTGCCACGGGTCTTACAGCGAAACAGGCAATCCAGCGATTGCCCATGTGGGATCACCTTTACGTATTAACCTCTGGACAGCTGCCGCCCGACCCGACGCGGCTCCTCAGCTCTAAGAAGATGCAGTACTTAATGGAGCAATTTCATGCTGTTTTTGACCTGGTTATCTATGACACACCACCTGTGTTAGGACTTGCTGATGGCAGACTGCTAGCCTCTCACACTGATGGTGTGATCATGGTTGCGGGATTGGGTAAGACCGATCGCTCCGTGCTGTTTCAAGCCTTAGAGGGAATGAAAATTTCAAACGCCCCTATCTTAGGTGTTGTTGCCAACGGCGTCAAAGGCTATACAACTAGCTCTTACTATCACTCTCAGCACTACTATGCCAGCGAATCAGAAGTGCTTAAGGCAAAACAACTATTGCAGAAAAAGATGGAATCCCGTTTAGAGAAAGACTCAAATTAGTGGTCTGTCAAGTTGGTGAGCAAACAGTTAAAGCATACAGGTAAGGTGAAAGAGCGATCGCCTTATCACTATTGGGCTGATCTTTATACGAAGAAAAGGCGATCGCTTTGTCTGTCTCACCCCCTAAAAATTCTTGTAGGGAACTCTCGATGCTCTCACCAGCGTCAGAAAGAATAGTTTAGTGGTTTTAGTTGTTGCAGCCCTATAGGAAATAGTCAACTGACTTGAGATTTGTGATAGTTTAGCAGGGCGCGGTAGCGCATATTTTAGATATTGGATGGACTAAACAAGACTTAAGTACTGACAGCCCCTGCTCTGGCTCATAACCAATCTAGTTTTACTCAATCAAAATCTATAATCGAAAATCTAAAACTCCTTGCTCGGCTCCCATAACTATGTGTTGGGGATTAGAATAGCCCAGCGCAATCATCATTGAGAAAAGCCGCTTTAACATTTATGCCTTTAATTGATTGACGTACCGTATATCAATATTTATGAACTTGCCTTAAATCTCGCTGACCTCACAAGCTTGTAGCAGAATTCCCAAGAGTGGGATGGGTTACGGCAGCAGCAGCGACGCCATCTAAAGTGCGTGGTGCAAAACGAGGAGAAAATGACAAACGCCCCTAATCCAGGCAACGAACCAGAACCAACTTCAGGAAACGAACCCGCACAAGCTTCTACAAGAAGTTTGCGGCGACCACCACGGCGTCGCATCGCAATTCTCGTCAGTGTCATCTTGCTGGCTGGGATTGGAGGTGGAGCAGCATGGGCATGGTTTTTTGTCTATACGCAATTGGCCCCGTTGGTTCAGAACTCGATTTCTAGACTCCTTGATCGTCCAGTAAAAATGGGGAAAGTCGAAAGCTTTTCCCTAAATAGTTTGCAGTTTAGTTCCACAGAATTACCCGCAACGCCGACAGACCCCGATCGCGCCACCGTTCAGTCTGTTGATGTATCCTATAACCTTCTGAAACTCCTGCTAACCCGCACCTTAGAACTAGATGTCACGTTAGTTAAGCCGAAAGCTTACATAGAACAGGATAAGCAAGGGCAGTGGGTTTCACCAACCATCAAGACCGCAGAGAAGGGTGCAATTGATGTAAAGCTACAGTTCCTGCGGCTTCGGGATGCAGATGTTGTACTAGTACCAAGAGGAGCATCTGGGAATTCTAGAGCGCCTGTCTTAGTAACTCTGCCCTCTGGCATGGCTCGCTTCCTCAATAACAACAAGCTAATTCAGTTCAACTCAAAAGGGTCTTTGGTTAAGGGGGGAGATTTCACGCTTCAGGGAGAAGCTCGCCCCGACCAGAAAGAGATTAATGTGGCTGTTTCAGGGCGCAACATTAAAGCCACAGAACTCGGTCGATTAATTCAGCTTCCTCTCTTACTGCAAGCAGGTCAAATTGATGGCAGTCTGGATATCGCCAGCCGTGCCAACCAGCCGTTGAAATTTTTGGGAACGGCAACCCTTAACGACGTTACGGCACGACTGACAGCGCTACCACAGCCGTTTGCTAAAACCAAAGGTCAGTTGCGTTTTAAAGAAACGCAAGTTCGGCTGGAGAACATTACCACGCTTTTCGGTCAAATTCCGGCGCGGGCAAGTGGGATGCTAGATACGCAGTCAGAGATTAACTTAGCGGCTCAAACCCAACCTGTAGTACTGCAAAAGGTCTTGCAAGCCTTTAAATTCCCCAAATTACCCGTGCCCGTCTCAGGAGAGGTACAAACTACCCTGCGGGTTACAGGTCCTTTAAGCAAGCCCGTTGTTTCTGGAGAGGTCAAGACAACAAAGATTGCTCAGGTTGACCGTTTGAACTTTCAATCCGTCAGTTCTGGCTTCAGATTAATCGATTCGATACTAACAATTAACGACTTCCGAGCAACGCCAACGGTTGGCGGTTTAGTAACGGGCACCGGGAGGGTGCAACTGGGTCAGAAGGGAAGCGCGGAATTTAATGCCCAAGCGACGAATGTTTCAGGAGATGCGATCGCTAAAACCTACGGTATCAACCTACCACTCCCCATCGGCTCAGTCTCCGGTAACACGCGAATTGTTACCTCTCTCGATAAGCCTGAGAACTATCGTGCCACAGGTTCAGGCAATCTGAATGTTGCAGGTGGTACCCTCAGGGCGAATAACATACAGGTAGAAGCAGGGCGCTTTAGTACGCGAGTTGAGGCATCAGGGGTGCAGCTAGCGCGTCTTCCCCAAGTGCCGCCACAATTAAATGGCTCCCTTTCCGGTATCTTTAACCTCTCTGGCTCTCTTGCATCCTTAAGTCCAACGACAATTCGCGGGAGCGGTTCCGGACTCTTAACTGTAGCAGGAGGAACGGTTACGGCGAGTAATGTGGAACTCGGCAACGGAAATTTCACTGCCCAAGTTCAAGCATCTGGGGTACAGGTAGCGAGTCTTGCCCAAGTGCCACCACAGTTCAATGGACCGCTTTCTGGCAGATTCAATGTATCGGGTTCTTTGGCATCCTTAAGTCCTTCCACAATTCGTGGTAGCGGTTCTGGCAGCTTAAATGTAGCGGGTGGAACCGTTACCGCTACTAATCTAGAATTGCGTAATGGTAATTTTAGCGCCCAAGTCCGGGCAAATGGTGTCCAGCTAGCGCGTCTTGCTCAAGTACCACCGCAGTTGAGTGAACCCGTATCGGGTACTTTTAATATTTCTGGCTCGTTGACTTCCTTTAGTCCTTCAACGATTCGTGGTAGTGGTTCTGGCAGTTTGAATGTAGCCGGAGGAACCGTTACCGCCAATAATATTCAACTTGCTGAGGGTCGGTTTACTGCTCAAGTCGATGCATCCGGTGTGCAAGTCGGGCAGATTGCCCCAGTGCCACCGCAGTTCAATGGCGCTGTCTCTGGTCGGTTCAATCTCTCGGGCAGTCTAACTTCCTTCAGCCCTTCTACCATTCGTGGCACTGGTTCTGGTCGTTTAAATGTCGCAGGCGGCATCGTCACCGCGAGTAACGTACAACTGAGTAATGGCAATTTCACCGCCCAAGTTCGAGCATCTGACGTTCAGGTCGAGCGTCTTGCCCAAGTGCCACCGCAATTACGAGGGCCGCTCTCCGGTATATTTGATGTTTCTGGCTCCCTCGCGTCCTTGAGTCCTTCCACGATTAGCGCTAGAGGTTCTGGTAGTTTGAATGTGGCA
>DATNQT010000334.1:0-4714 GCA_036703885.1 Candidatus Sericytochromatia bacterium | reverse complement strand
TTGATGGGAGTAGACACACGCTTTTTCATAACCTCTTTTTTCTTACTGAGGCTTCGTCAACTTAACTGACAACTCAAGTAAGCAGACAAAGTCAAGGTGTGTTAGAGCCTCTATGTTGGTTCAGTGGCGATCGCGTTAGTTCAACAATTCCTGTTTAGGCTCTTTAATCACTTCATCGCTGTTACTGGCTTGTTTAAGAAGGTGATAGATTATTGCTCCTACTATGTAGAGAGCGATGAGTATCAAGATTGATACAACAATATTCATCGCAAGGTTGCTAGGGCGTGGTTCTTTCATTCAAGTTCGCTTTTAGGGACTTCCAGAAAATAAATGATCCTTTCTCTGTGACTCTTGAGTTGGGCGAGTCAACTTCAGTTAATCAGTTATTCCTCTCACATAAAGACAAGCGACTCGCCCCTACAGTGGATGCTTTTTTATTTGGAACTCCCTTAAGGAGAGTTCGCTGCCATCAGACCTTGACAATCAAGGACAGTATGTGAGATTAGCCGCAGATACATAACCTTGCAGGGGAACTGAAATAGGCACCCAGCCATTTGCTCCACGATTTTCAATGGTGACATTCCGTCCATTGGGTACTACTCCAACAACACTGCTATTAATCGATGGCTCTCGGCGGACGTAAAGACTACCCTTTTGGGAAACTTCGCGACAGTTTTTTGGGGCAGGAGACTCCTGGCAAGACGAGAGAAAACCCGCATATACATAACCTTGTAGGGGAGCTGAAATCGGCATCCACTTTGCGCCAGGATTCCCACCAACAGTATTTGCGCCCTTGCTCTCAACAACGGTGACATTCCGTCCATAAGGTAGTATTCCGAGTGCCCTGCTGTAAACCGTTGGATCTTCCCGAACATACAGACCATTCCTTGCTGCAACTTGGTGGCAGTTGTCCGAACCCTGTGCCAGTTGATATACACCTTCGTTCTGGAAAGATGTTATTTTTGGGGGCTGAATTTCCTGAGTTATAGCTGTATTAGCAGCACTAGAGGGAGGGGCAAAAGCCGTTAAAGCTGACAAAAGTAAACTTGGCACGGCTACAATTTTTTGCAAACTATTCATCTTCATCTTTTTCATGGTGAAAATTTTTATGTCGCTTACGATTCCTTCGCCAAAAAATAGAGGTTGGGTAGCTACTGTCTACCCAGCCTTATCTCTTCAGTTTTTAGGCAACACCTGCAAAAAGAACAATCTTTCGGTATTCCTCAGCAGCACGCCGACAAGCTACGGCACACTTCTGACAATGATTGTCGGAGTACTTTTTACATTCGCTTGCACAAGCTTCGCAGATGTCGATACAGGAACGAGCGGCTTGAGGGATAAAGCGTGAACCACGGCTCATGTAGGCAGCACAAGTCCAGCACATTTGGGCGCAATCTATACACAATCGGGCACATTCAGCCATAGTGCCTAAACACTCATTGGCACATTGTTCGCATTCATAGGCGCAGTGAACCGCAATATCTACACTAGATTGAGATATTTGATAAGCCATTAAAAGCCTCCTTTAAAAAACAGCTAACTTACAAGCTTAATATTAGGGATTTTTCTAAACGTAAAAGATATAATTTTATGTTTATAATTAGTTTATATGAGAAGTTATAAGCTACCGCATCACGGTTATTCAGCAAGGTGCTTAATATTTATACTGGAAAATATAGATATCGATTAAACAGTAATATACCCGTTTATAAACAGTTGAATTGTTAAAAAGCCTGTATAAATGAATTATTCTTGGATTGTGAAAACTGCTGTAGGTTTGCGTAAAGCGTTTGCAAAGCAGATGCTCGTGACATCTTTACCACTACGCTAAGGTGATTAAGCAGCTTAACTATCGCCCTTGGCAAATCGCGCACATTCAAATTCTTCAAGGTTGAGAAAATGCTTTTTGCGATCGCACTTCGTCTACCAATTGTATTCAAACCTACAAGTTTAGTTAATATTCACCTCCTTCTTCAGAGACAGGTTTTCTGCAAAATACTCCGATTCGGGAAAGCTCTGTGGCATCTGAATTAATGAATGTAGAGCAAATTTATAAACTGTTGCATATTTGCTCTTACCTTTTGCCATGATGCAAATTAGATGCACAGCAACTTACAACCCGTTAATCTGTTAATAAGTCTGGAGAAATGAGTTGTTTTTGGATGGCTAAAACAGCCGCTTGAGTGCGATCGCGCACCTCCAGTTTCTTCAAGATAGAATGGACATGAACTCTGACAGTACCAGGGGCAATGTAGAGAATATCTGCAATCTCCTGATTGCTCCGTCCGGCTGCAATCATTGCCAAAATTTCCTGTTCACGCCTTGTAAGTGGATTCTGGAGTGATTCTTCAGCCTCCGATGGGGTAGAAGCAGGTTGTGTACTCTGCACAAAAGTAGATTGAATCTCCGTGGTTGCTGCTTCGTCCCACCAGGAAGCTCCCCCTGCCACAGAACGCAGCGCCAAGATGAGAAGCTCTGCCTTAATTCCCTTGAGGCAGTAGCCTTTGACACCCACTTCAATTAACTTAGCAATCAGAGGTTTTTGGAAACGAGAGGTTAAAGCTAGGATGGGTAGCTCTGGGCATTGCTCCTTAAGTTGTTCACAAGTCTCAATACCACCAATTCCCGGCAGTCCTATATCGAGTAGCACAATATCGAGCGGCTTTTGAAGAGCCAATTCTATAGCCGTTTCACCATCCTCAACCTCAGCGACGACTTCTAATCCAGGTTCCTGCTGCAACCGCATAGACAAACCGAGGCGAAATAGTTCGTCATCTTCAACAAGCAAAATCCGTAGTGCATTTGAGGTCATCTTTACCAGACACAAGCGGCTAAAGCCACATACAAGGGTAAAACAAGAGAGGTGTCAGAAGTATGCCGAATCCCCTATAAATCTTGCCATTAAAAAGCTTTCGCTTTACAAGAAAACAACAGCCGACTCCGAAGTCGGCTGTTACGGATGTATTAGGCATGACTTAACTAACTCTCAATATGAAACACGGACATGGCGGCTTATTGTCATTTCGATGAAGCTTCTGTGTTACCTAATCGAATTACGACTGTGATGACAGTTGTTCTGACCGTTGATGCAGAGGTAACCTGAATCCGAACGAAGCACCTCGTTGCGATCGCTCTGTAGCGTCTCCTTTTGAGAAACGATTTTTGCCCCAGACGGTACCGCCGTGGGCTTCAATAATCTGTCGAGTCAAGTATAAGCCCAACCCAGACCCCATAGATTGGCGATCGCTATGTCCCTGGTAAAAGCGCTCAAACAAGCGGGGGAGTTCATCCGGTGTAATACCCCGTCCATTATCGACAATCTTCACCACCTGATAGCTAGAGTCTGACTCGAAGACAATTTCCACTTTGCCACCACGAGGGCAACTGTTAATTGCATTGGTCAACAAGTTGGTAAAGACTCGCCGTAGTTGTAGCGCATCTCCAGTTATGCATAGGAAGCGATCAAAGTCGAGTTCTCCATAACTCAGACTAATATTCACCTGCCGCTTTAAAGCTAAATCTGATAATGTGGCGATCGCCTCTTCGGCTAGAGCGACCAGCTTAACAGGTGCCAGTTTTAATCTCACTCCCTCGGTATCGTTGCGATAAACATCTAGCAACGTCTCGATTAGCGCAAGTGAGTTCTCGTGACTCCGAGCGATCGCTGAGAACACTTTTTGCTGCGCGGCTGTTACTGCACCATACTTTTCCTGTTGCAACGATTTCAATGTCTCAATTGCTCCGAGGAGCGGTGTTTTCAGGTCGTGGGTTAACGTTGATACGAAATCCTCTCGCGCACTAGCTAACTGCTCTTGTGCCTGTAGCTGCGCTTTGTGTCGCGCGATCGCTTCCTCATGACGCAAATTGCGATCGCTCAGCCAACCTGTGACTATAAGTGCCAGCGTCATCAGCAAGCGGTTCATCAGGCTTGAGGAGTTCATCCATTCTGCTTTAGGGATCAACAGATTCAAAAGGGTGAAGCCGGTTGCCATTACCGTAGCTTGAACTGTTGCCGAGCGACTCAGGCGTGAAGAAGCCAATAAAATGGGCCCGGTATAGAGAAAACCCAAGGCATAAGGGGGTGGAGTAAAAAAATCTAAGACGACAATAATTGCGAATAACCCAACAATCAGCCAGACCCTCTTGAGGTGCTGCTCCTGAAGCCTAGGCATTTTAAAAATTGCTCTTAATCGCTGTAACATTGCAAGCCAATTTAATTTGAACTACTAATAGATACATAATAAAAGTAGATTTAATTCTATCTTAAGCAATAAATAAGTGTTTAGTTACTATTTATATCTAGAGATATAAATAGTAACTAAACTTGCTAAACATCATTCTATTCTAAATTTTAGATTAATACATTTAATTCCAGCCTAAACGCATAACTATATCTTGATTTTAGCGATGAGATGAATAATGATTAAGTTATTAAACTCAAAATAATTTGTTTTTTTCATGAGTTGTTGGATAACTGAAGTAGTAGTCAAAGCTGAGCAACTTCCAATTGTAGGTACCTAGACATTATTTAAAGATGACTAATTATTTCAGGTTACTCCCTTCTCTCTTCAGGATTAAAAACATTTGTTGAACAAAATTGATGCTTTAAGGAGGTATTTATGCAACCCAATTCAAAGAGTCAAAAACCAGTTGGGTTAGTCGGGGCTATCTGTGGAACCTTACTCATTGGTTTACCAGCAATTCCTTTAGCGGC
>DATNQT010000333.1:0-6446 GCA_036703885.1 Candidatus Sericytochromatia bacterium | reverse complement strand
CGCCGTAGCTGGCATCCAATTCTTTTCTTTCCACCTCAACGATAGGCTAGCACAGCTGTCATTGGTGTCAACTTAAGGAAGCTTGGCGGTTGAAACCGCAGCTACACAAAAAGAGCACCTGCCTACGCAGGTTAA
This sequence comes from Candidatus Sericytochromatia bacterium, assembly GCA_036703885.1. Taxonomy (GTDB): domain Bacteria; phylum Cyanobacteriota; class Cyanobacteriia; order Cyanobacteriales; family Coleofasciculaceae; genus CADCTM01. The sequence continues at coordinate 6,311 of DATNQT010000333.1, read as the reverse complement.
ATAAGTGTTGATTTTTCGTTAGTCTGCGTAGGCGGACTTCGTTTATTTAGCCGCGACTTCCAGTCGCTCTTGTCTTAAGTTGATACCAATGGCGGTCGTGCGCCCCTAGAATATGTGGTGTCGGTGCGTAAGTCCTGTTAATAAAGAAAAGCTAGCCGCTGCCAGCTGTCGTTAAGCCGTTAGGACAAGCATTCCTTTATCCATATCTAAGGTATCTCCCATTTGTTTGCCATCGTGATAGGCACAGAGGAGGACTTGGCTAGTTTTTCCCCAAGAGATCGCACCTGTGGCATCAATTGCGATCGCACCAAAATCTCGCCGATTCTTACTAGCTTCTGTAAAGGAACGCTGCATCGCCTCAGCAAGGGATAAACCATCGGTAACGCGCACCACTACCCGTGCTGCCAGACACTCATCAATGATGTCTTCCCCAATGCCAGTGCAGCTAACCGCCGCTTTACTGGTAGCATAGTTCCCTGCTGGCATTGCACAGTCACTAACGCGACCAATTCGCTCAAAGCCTTTACCGCCCGTAGATGTCCCCGCTGCCAGACATCCCTGAGTATCTAAAGCCACGACCCCAATCGTGCCGCGTCTTGCCTCAGTTGCCTCTACTAGCTCTTTTTCTGCAACAACTCCCGCCATCGTCTTATCAAAATTGTCCTGTCTCTCCAGCATCCACTCTTGCAAGCGGATATCAGTTAGAGGGTTGTAGACTGGGGCATTAAGTTCTCGCAGCAGTTCAGCCGCTCCATTCTCAGATAGCACTCGATCCGCTGATTCTTGTAAGAACATTGCCAGATCGATTGGATTTTGCACTCGTGATACATTAATCACACCGCTGAATCGTTGAGACTTTCCTTCCATCAAAGCGGCACTCATGCGGACCTGCCCATCTGATTGCAGCACCGAACCCGTTCCGGCGTTAAAGCGGGGGTCATCCTCTAGCATTTGGCAGCCTCGCACCACAGCCTCACGGGCATCAGTACCTTTTAACAATAAAGAATAAACTTCGTCGATCACTTGATAAAGCGATCGACGCACCGCATCAGCCCCCTCTTTACCTTTGAGAGAACTACCAGCACCACCGTGAATAATAAGTTTGGGTTGCACCTGATTGATTGACATTATTTGAAGGTTCTCAAATCCAGTTTTCAGCTCGGCTCTTAGTGAAAATGCATTAACAAAGCAAGACAGAATTTAGCAGTATAGCAGGGTTATTAACTCTGGCGACGCTCTTGTTTATACTATTCTCACGCCTAATCAGCATGAGATTTTCGTCTGCGGCAACGTTCTGAGCAGTATTTGACATCATCCCAGCAATCTGCCCATTTTTTGCGCCAAGTGAAGGGGCGTCCACAGACGGGGCAAGTTTTTGTCGGTAGATCAGATTTAGAACGCTGGCGCGCCATGCTAAGTTGACAATAATAACGATTCTAATTGTAAATAAATATTAACCCTCATTGAAAGAGCAACTTATTTTTTAACCGATATCACCTCGATTGATTTGAATAAAGTATCTTCCCGAACCCAAGGCTTGAGGTGACATCCTCCTCCACCATAATCTTTGACTTGGTGGGGGCTTCCCAAACTCACAATTGAGAGTTGCTGCCTCACAGGACTTGCATTCAAGTATCCTCCGCAGCCAGCAAACGCTAGTCCAAGCGTCCGTTGTACCCGATTCAAAATATTAATTCCAGAGTTCCAGTCTCGGTCAATAATTAACCTACAGTGAGGGCAATCATGAACTCTATCTCTGAGAGTTTTCTCGACTCGTTCGCCACAACTAGAACACTCGATGCTAGTACCTCTAGGGTCATCTCCAATTGCCCACTTGCCGCGTTTTACCGCCACTGCTTGCAGGATATTCAGGAAACTTCCCCAGGCTGCATCCAGAATCGACTTAGCAAGTCGGGTTCTCACCAAGCCTTTGATATTCAAGGTTTTCAAACGCTATCAAGTCGTACTGGTCACACAACCAATGTGCAACCTGATAGTGAAACTGTTTACGCTCTCTGGCGACGTGAAGATGAAGACAAGCAACCTTGTTGGCTTGCTGTTGGTAGTTCTTAGACCCCCTCTCCATCCTTGCCAATTGCCGTTGTTGACGGGCTAAACGACCCTGAGACTTCTGGTAAAACTGCGGAATCTTGACCGCTTGCCCGTCTGATGTTGCCAAAAACTTCTCAAGACCTACATCTATGCCAACTGCGCTTTTAACTTCATCCACTGGTAACGGGTCGGGAACTGTTCCGTCTTCTAGGGAGAAACTGGCATACCAACCATCAGCCTTTTTAACCAAGGTGACTTGCTTAATCGCAAACCCGTCAGTGATTGGGCGATGCAGAATGACTTCAATCTCACCAATCTTTGACAGTTTGAGAATGTTACCTGTTAAATGTGCGCCTGCTTTTGGGCAGTTCACTCTAGGAAAAGTAAACGAGCAGATGTCCCCTCGCTTTTTGAACCGGGGTCGTCCACCGCGCTTAGCTGTCTTATCGGGAACAAAAAAGCGCTTCCAAGCCTTGTCCAACCGCATTAAGTTCTGCTGTTGGCAGTCGGCGTAGATGTTTTTGTACTCCGGGAAAAGTTCCTTCGTTTGGCGTAATTCAGATGCTTGAGTATAGTAGTCAGCCCTTGAGGGAATATTACCTATCGGTTCATAAACAATACTGCATCGGTCAATCCGGCATCGAGTGCGATGCAACCAATCCAGTCGTTGACCTAGTGTGTAATTGTAATGTCTACGCAGCAACTCTCCCCAGGCTTCCATCGTGGATGCCTGTTCAGGGGTTGGGTTGAGGCGATACTGATAGGTAATTAACATATTGCTATTATATGGCATATAGCAATACAAAACAACCATGAAAGCCATCACCTTCAGACTTCCCGAACAAGAGTTAGAAATCTTACAAACTTACTGTGAACAAGAGGGCAGAAATCAGACCGATGTACTTAGAGAATACATTCGTAGCCTCAAGAAGAGGACTAAAGCTAACAGAAAGAATTAATTGGCAGCCTCAACACCTCCGGCTCCCCTCCTATCTTCCATACGACCAAGCCCTATCAGGCTATGATCCCAGTACCCCAGAGGTCTAGATGGGATTAACAAATATAAGGATTATTTTGGTAGAACCTGCTGGTCCTTTGAATGTGGGTTCTGTTGCCCGTGTGATGAAAAATATGGGGCTGCGGACACTGGTACTGGTGAATCCTCAATGTGACTTTTTGGGAGAAGAGGCGAGGAAAATGGCAGTTCATGGGTGGGATGTCTTGGAAGCTGCCCAACGAGTAGCGACGTTACCGGAGGCTCTAACAGGATGTCAGCGTGCGATCGCAACCACTGCCCGCGTTCGTAGTCTCCTTACTCCCATGGAACCCCCCAGATCGGCACTCCCTTGGTTACTAGAGGATACAGTGACATCGGCATTGATTTTTGGACCAGAAGACCGAGGCTTGAGTAATGTCGAACTCAATTATGCCCAGCGATTTGTGTGTATTCCCTCAAGTGCAGAATATCCCGCCCTCAACCTCGCTCAGGCAGTTGCCATTTGCTGTTACGAACTTTATCAAAGTACCCAAGAACAACTACAAAACTTCAATCAAAACTCCCCACTCCCCACTCCCCACTCTCCTAAAACTGCCTCCTTAGATGTTTTGGAAGGCTATTATGAACATCTAGAATCTGTATTGTTGAAGATTGGTTACCTTTATCCCCATACTGCCCCGGCACGCTTGGAAAAGTTTCGGTATCTGTTGAACCGGGCGACGCCGACTCTAGAGGAAGTTACTATGCTCAGAGGGATTCTCCGTCAGATAGAATGGGCGATACAATTTCAGCCAAGGTCTATTGTTGGTGATGGCTCAGAGCCAAACCAGTTCTAAAATAGGCTTGCGTTCAATGAGTTGTTCTAGGTCGTGATAAACACGTCAGCAATTAACTGTCATTGCTGATAAAGGAGTTAGGTGTGGGTCAGCAGTCTACAACTCAGGTTAGTTGTGTTGGAGGTATGAGCGGTGGCAGCGTCTATGGATAAAAGGCGTCAGGCGAGAAATTTTGAACGAGAACAGATAGAACAGCGCGATCGCCTTAGCGTACAACCCCCCCCTAAGAGTCGTGCTAACGGGCATGAAAACAACTCAGCCGCGACCGATAGCGAGGAGCTAGCGACGGCAAAACCATCACCATTACGTTTGCGTAAGCCTAGCGCAGAACAGCTAAGTACCACTGGCTTTCGTTCTCGCAAGCATCGCGATCAACAAAAACAGCTTCTGGGTCAAGAGGTGGTGCGGACACTGCCGCAGTTCCCTTCAAGGTCGCGCCCAAAAGCTGTGTCTAGGAAACTGCTGAAAGCCCAGCAGACAGCCTCACAACCTGATCTGCGCCCTTATCCTGAAAAGCGGCAAGCACAGTCTGATTTTGAACCGCGACCCAGTGCTAGAGACGAGCGCGGGAAACCACTGTCACAAAACCCTGACCTAAGAATCCACAAAACTCAAGAGCCAGGATATACAAGGCAGGAAAATAATCCATTTTCAAACTCTTCAGCAAAGCTCCAACGGCTGAATCCGTGGGCAGTTAATCTGAAATCCAATGTCCAAAATCCTCAATCTGCTTTGAGACAGGGCGTCAATTTAAAATCTGAATCTCTCGGAGTTCGGGAAAGCCAAAGTTCAAAATCTCTTTCCATCGGTGATGGACGGAACAGACCTGCTATAAATGATGCTCAAACGTCTGAGCCACTCAAACCTCAAAATAATTCTCGGCTTCGCCGCCGAAAGAATGAGCGATCGCGAATTACTGAAACAGTCTCTAGTGGTGCAGCTCAAGAAAGAGCAACTCGTGCTAGAAGACGTGCCAAGCTATCTTCTAATGCCCAAGCTTCCCAAACTCAAAGAACTCAGAATTCTCGTCGTCCGCAAAAACGCCCTGTCAACCCCTGGATTTACATTGTTCGGATGCTGATTTTGGGGATTGGTATTGGTGCGATCGCGGGGACACTGTTGTCTGCTTTAAACCCAGCCACGCAAGCGTCAGCTAAGGCAAATAACGGGGCAAAAAGCCAAGCTCAAGAAAGCCCTACATCTGTTGCGAGTCCTTCCCCATCGCTACAGCTAACTCAGGAAATTCCAGCGCTGAAAGCACAAATTCAGACTCTAGCGTTGCAAAATACCAAATTACAACCGGGAGTTTTTGTGGTCGATCTTGATACAGGGGCTTACCTTGACTTGGATGGTGGCATCCCCTTTGCTTCTGCAAGCACAATCAAGCTGCCAATTCTTGTAGCTTTCTTTCAAGATGTCGATGCTGGCAAGATTCGTTTAGATGAAGTGCTAACCCTCAAATCAGAAGCGATCGCAGATGGTTCCGGCGATTTGCAGTTCAAACAAGTTGGAACGCAGTACACAGCACTGGAAGTAGCAACGAAGATGATCGTAGTCAGTGATAATACGGCTACGAATATGCTCGTGGAACGTCTCGGTGGCGCTCAGGCACTAAATCAACGATTCCGGAGTTGGGGCTTGACAACAACAGCCATCCGCAATCGACTGCCGGATGTGGAAGGGACGAATACCACCTCTCCTCAAGAGTTGGCAAAGTTAATGTCGATTGTCCATCGTGGGCAGTTGGTGTCAGTACAATCCCGCGATCGCTTGCTGAACATCATGCAGCGCAACGAAATCAACACGCTGTTACCACAAGGGCTGGGAGTTGGTGCCACCATTGCTCATAAAACAGGCAATATTGGTGGGCTACTCGCTGATGCTGGCATAGTTGATCTGCCTACGGGTAAGCGTTATGCGATCGCTGTCATGGTGAAACGTCCCCGCAACGATGAAAGTGCCCAAGAGTTAATCCGCCAAATATCTCGGAAAACCTACGACTACTTCAACCAACCCCGTGCCACTCCAAGTAATACCTCAATGCCTTCTAGAAGCACAAGTATGGTCACAAAAGCAAGTGGGTCTGGTAATTTGATCTATTAGAAAAAAGAACCTACACTTGCTCCCCCTGCTTCCTCTGCTCCCTCAGCCTCAGAATTCTTTGAGGCGGAAGGAAGGAATTCTGTGTCCTCCCGTTCTTGCGTCAGCTGGTCGAGAGACTGCCAGATTTTGTGTAATAGGGAATCTAATCCAATTTGAGCAACGGCTGAAATCTGGAAAACTGGCACTTGAGTTAAGTGATTCAGCTGGATAGTAAGGGTATCTAGAGTCTCTGCCTCAACAGCATCCACTTTATTGAGAGCAAGAATTTGGGGACGGTCTGCCAATCCTCGTCCATAAGCGTGTAACTCCTGTTGAATAATTTG
>DATNQT010000332.1:0-6155 GCA_036703885.1 Candidatus Sericytochromatia bacterium | reverse complement strand
TGCGATCGCACAACACTAAAGGGTAAGCGAGACTATGCTATCCTTCATTTACTTTGGAGTAATGCTCTTCGGCGCAATGAAGTTGCCTCACTCGACATCAAACACTTTGACCCTTCGGCACGGACGCTGGCGATTCTGGGGAAGGGGAGGGGAACCAACCGGGAAATCATCACCCTGAGTAATGCCACTATAAACGCTCTGTTGGAGTGGTTAAACGAGCGAAAGTGTTTAAACCTGAACGCACCTCTATTTTGTTCTCTCAGTTACAATCAATCAGGTCATCGGCTGACAGGAGAGGCAATTCGACAGATTGTAGAACAGACTTGCTTCGCGGCAGGGATTAGCAAGAAAATGTCGCCACATCGGATACGACACGGGTCTATCACTCATGCCTTAGATAAATCTGGCGGCAATATCCGAGCCGTGCAGCGCTTGAGCCGTCACGCCAAGATTGAAACCTTAATGATTTACGACGATAACAGGAGCAATTTGCAAAGCGAACTGACAGAGCTACTAGCTGATTCCGTTGAGTGAACTAAGGGACTTCCCAAAATTAAAGAACTATAAGAACACTAGCAATGATTACTTCCGCTCCGATAATTTTAAATTTAAAAAATGTTGGCTTAAGTGATGAGCAATTTTACCAGCTATCCCTTGTGAATCAAAATTGGCAACTCGAACGAACTGTTAAAGGAGAATTAGTTATTATGTCCCCTGTCGGTGGAGTCAGTGGAAATCGAGAAGCCGATTTGATTACAGACTTAAACCTGTGGAATCGCCAAACTCAACTGGGAAGAGTCTTTAGTTCTTCTACCATATTTCGTTTACCGGAGGGTGGAGACCGTTCTCCCGATGCCGCTTGGGTCGCCAACGAACGCTGGGAATCCCTAACTCCAGAAGCACAAGAGAAGTTTCCCCCTATCTGTCCCGATTTTGTGATTGAATTGCGCTCTCGCACCGATTCCCTATCACAGCTTCAAGAGAAAATGCAGGAATATCTCAATAGTGGTTTGCGGTTAGGTTGGTTGATTAATCCTCAAGCACAACAGGTTGAGATCTATCGTCCGAATCAGACTGTTGAGATTGTGCAGTTACCCGTGAGTTTATCAGGAGAAGATACCTTACCAGGGTTTGTCTTAAATTTGCCTGTTTTTTAAGGACAATTACTGAAAATAAATTATTGTGGTACGATTCAGCCCAATGAACAAGCGTATTAGCACTGAGGGTAAAAATGGTTCTCTACTCGAAATTTTCAGCAAGTTTATAGGGACATGAAATCCGAGTTGAAGCCATCTTAACTCCACCGGCTAATCAAATTTACTCAGCTTAACACCAAAAGTCAATTGGGTGCATCCCAATTTTGCAAAAACACCAGAATGCGATCGCCAATAACTGAGTGGCGAGAATGATAATCAAGCGATGCTTTGTTAGATAAGCACAAAAGTTGTGAGCTTGCTTACGGTAGTTAGAGTATCGATATCTGCCTCGGCATTTTGATATGACTCTTTAGCTGACAGGAGTAGACAACAGGTTTCTAACACAGGACTCAGGCGTTGATATGGAGGTACACCTAAACGAGAAGCTTGTTTTTTAGTAATCGACAGCCTGCCCACACTGCTCTTCAGCGGACGACAAAGCTGGAATGGAGGTTCCAGACATAAAGAAATAATTCGCTAACAGTATCTTCGCTATATTTACGCCTGTAGCAGTACTTCAGAAGAAGCTTTCAGTACTATTTAAGTGGCACGATTAAGGTGCTGCTCAATCCAGACTCTACACAAGAGGAGGTGGGTGCATGACTCAGTACACCAAACAAAAATTCTTCGCGGTACTCCAGGTTGCTGTCCTGAGCTTTTCGTCGCCCCTGCTATTGATTCGCAACAGTTGGGCGCAAGCTTCTATCGATGCCCATATTGCTCCCCAGAACGAGAAGTTACAGCAAGCCAATAAACGGAACCATTGTTGGCGTGCCTCCAAGTCCCTGTTTGAAGTTAGCACGGATGCCACGAGTGCTGAACCAGGTGCAGATGGCACAAGTGATACGAGTCAGGTACCACATAAGGCGGAGATTGCCTCCCTGATTGAAAAATTAAAGGACAAGGATGAAGACGTTCGTCAAGGTGCCAGCGATGCCTTGGGCCGAATTGGTGCGCCAGCCATCCCAGCCTTATTGGAAGCGTTGAAGGACGAGGATGGAGACGTTCGTAAAGCTGCCACCGATGCCCTAGGGAGTATTGGTTTCCAACAGCAAGGGAAAGCTGCTGTTCCTGCTCTAATTGAGGCGTTGAAGGACAAGGAGAGGAAAGTCCGCTCAGGTGCAACTAATGCCTTAGGGGAAATCGGTGTTGAAGCGAAAGCTGCTGTTCCCGCCCTGATTGAGGCGTTGCAGGATGAGGGGAGTGACGTTCGTCAAGGTGCAGCTAGGGCTTTAGGGCAGATCGGTCCCGCAGCTTCATCCGCCATTCCCGCCCTGATTGAGGCGTTGCAGGACAAGGATGAGTTTGTTCGTCAAGGTGCCACCAGTGCCTTGGGGCGAATTGGAGCGGATGCTCGAGCCGCCGTTCCTGTTTTGATGGAGGCTTTCAAGGACATGAAAAAGGATATTCGTGTGGGTGCCGCTGATGCCCTAGGGAGCATTGGTTCCGGAGCGAAAGCCGCCGTTCCTGTTTTGATGGAGGCGTTGCAGGACAAAAATGTGAACGTTCGCTTAAGTGCCGCTTCTGCCCTAGTGAAAATTGGTGCGGATACGAAAGCCGTCGTTCCGGTTCTCATTGAGGCGTTGCAGGGCGAGGAGATGAACACTCGTTCTAGTGCTATTTCTACCCTAGGGAGCATTGGTCCGGGAGCTTCATCCGCCGTTCCCCTCTTAATTGCAGCGTTGAAGGACAATGAGAGGTACCTTCGTTATGTTGCCGCTGAGGCTCTAGGGAAAATCGGTTCCGCAGCGGCATCCGCTGTTCCAGCCCTAATTGAGGCATTAAAGGATAAGGATGAGTTCGTTCGCTATCGTGCCACTGAGGCCCTAGGGAACATTGGTTTGGCCGCGAAAGCTGCCATTCCCGCCCTGCTGGAGGCGGCATTGAAGGAAAAGGAGGGTACAAGTGCCGCTTCGGCTCTAGGGAAAATGGGTGCAGAAGCAAAAGTCGCCGTTCCTGCCCTACTGGAGGCGTTAAAGGACAAAGATAGCAAAGTTCGCGCCAAGGCGGCTTTTATCCTAGGAAGCATCGGACCCACGGCGAAAGAGGCTGTTCCCACCCTGCTGGAAGCGTTGAAAGACAAGAATAGCGAAGTTCGTTCGTTCGCTGCTTACGCCATAGGGGAAATAGGGTTTGAAACTTCCTCCGCCGTTCCGCTCCTGATAAAGCTGTTGAAAGACGAGGATGTTATGGTTCGTCTGGCTGCTGTCAGGGCTGTTGGTAAAATTGGTCCTGAAGCCAAAGCTGCCGTTCCACTCCTCATTGAGCAGTTGAAAATTGAGTTTCCCTTCTTTCAATTAAATGTTTTCGGTGCTTTAGCCGGTATCGGGACTGAAGCGAAAGACGCCGTTCCCGCCCTGATAAACCTGTTGAAAGCGAAGAACGGGGATAGCAACGTTCGTTCATTTGCCACCCTTGCCTTAGCAAGCATAGGTAAGAATGAGCCATCCACCGTTGTCCCTGTCCTGATGGAGGCGTTGCAGGACGACTATAAAGATGTTTGCTCGAGTGCTGCCCTTGCCCTAGGGGTGGTTGGTTCGGAAGCTTCATCCGCCGTCCCTGCGCTGATGGAAGCGTTGCAGGACGAGCACAGCAGCCTTCGCCCATACGCAGCCATTGGGCTGGCATTAGGCAATATGGGTGTGCAACCCAAAGCTGTTGTCCCTGTCCTAATAGAAGTGTTGAAAGATGATAACAGCAGCGTTCGCTCGAATGCCGCCCGTGCCTTAGGGAATGTAGGTGCGTCAGCAAAAGTTGCCATTCCAGCTCTCGTGGAGGTGTTGCAGGACAAAGATATGGATGTTCGCCGGAGCGCTGCTATTGCTTTGGGAAAAATGGGTGTAGAAGCTTCATCCGTAGTTCCCATACTGATTGAGGCGTTGCAAGACAAGAATACTTATGTTCGTCAGCACGCTGCCATTGCTCTAGGAAATATCGGTTCCGAAGCGAAAGACGCTGTTCCTGCTTTGACGGAAGCTATGAAAGACTCCGATCGTGAAGTTCGTGCGAGTGCCGCTTCTGCCCTAGAGAAAATCACCGCAGGCTCTTAATAAGTGATGTGCTTTTAGGAGACCGGACTGGGTGCATCCCAATTTCGCAAAAATACCGGGATGCGATCGTTAGCCACTCAATATCGAGAATGATCATCAAAGGTTAGCTTTCTCGCCAGCAAATCTGATGCTCCCGATTGCACAAGCACAGTGGGATTGGTCAAGATAAGACAGGATATTCAGGACAGATGAGCATGACCCCCCAGGAACAAGAGCGTCTACAAGCGTGCATTACAGAGATGGCACAAATTCTGTACAACAACACCCCTACTGAAAAAATCACCACTCTTGAAGAGATAGAAAAAGCTGTACGTCAGCAGATGATGGAGCATGTCAGCCCGAAAATCGCCCTTTTTTTGTCCAAAAAGTGACGGGTATCCAAAAAGGGCGAACCCATCAGCTCAAAAGTTGTATAGGCAAGCTGACCATCACCAAAAAACAAGCGTCTCGTCTAGGTGTGCCTCCTTACAAACGCCTGAGTCCTTTGTTGGAAATCTGTTGTTTGCTGTTGTCTGCCAATGAGTCATATCAAGATGCCGAGGCAGATATTGAAACACTGACTGGGGTGAAGGTAGGACACAGTACACAGCATCGACAGGTGCAGACAACAGAGTGGTCTTTACCCCAAGCGAAGCAAGCAATTAGCGAAGTAAGTGTTGATGGGGGTAAAGTGCGATTGCGAGGTGAGAAGGGGCAAGAAAGTTATTGGCGAGATTACAAAGCTGTTCGCTTACAGAACCTCTATTATGGGGGCTTCTTTCAAGACAACCTATCTTTGACCGATTGGGTGAATAGTCAACGGTTGACTAACCCACTGTTCTGTCTGGGAGACGGCCACGATGGAGTGTGGAACTTGTTTGAGGAAATTGCTTCTCCTACCAGCAGGCAAGAAATCTTGGATTGGTATCACCTGCGGGAAAATCTCTACAAGATAGGAGGGTCTCTCAAACGCTTGAAACAGGCTGAGGCAAAGCTTTGGCACGGTCAAGTGGATCAAGCTCTCGCATATTTTGTTAACTCTCACCGTAAACAAGCTCGTAACTTTTGTGCTTATCTGGCAAAGCATCGTCATCGCCTTGTCAACTATAGACATCTCCGAAATAGAATCAAGCTCAGAATAAGTTGCGTATAATTAAGATTTAGCTAGATATTTTCCAACATTATGAGTAATTTATTAGGATATATTGAGCAAAATTCACAAGAAAGCAAACGATTAATCGGTCTAGAATATGAACAATTGCAACAGTTAATAGAGCAAGCGCAATTACTACACAGAAATAAGCAATTAGAAATTGAAAAGACCAAAGTGAGGATAATTAAAGGAGGAGGAGGTAGAAAAGCTAAACTATCAATCAATGAGCAGATAATACTCACTTTAGTCTATCTACACCATCTGCCAACATTTCAAATGCTGGGAATACAGTTTGGGGTCAGTGAATCAACAGCCAATGACATTTTTCATTATTGGTCAGAACTGTTAAGGGAACTCTTACCCGCCAGTTTGCTTGAACAAGTTAAAAAAAACGCTAATGAATATGAGTGGGTTCAAGAAGTTTTAGCTAACGTAGACTTAATAGTAGATAGCTGTGAACAGCCTAGGCAAAGACCAAAACAGTATGAAGAGCAGAGAAAGTTTTATTCAGGAAAGAAGAAAACTTATACGTTGAAAAACCAATTTATTGTTACTCCAAATGGGCAGGAAATAGTCGATGTTACAGTTGGCAAACCGGGACCCGCAAGTGACATCAATATTTGGAGAGAAAGTCAGTCAAAGTTAGGGTTTAGTCAAAGATTTAAAGGAGATAAAGCCTACTTAGGAGAGCCACAGATAGAAACCCCGCACAAAAAGCGAAAACATCAAGAAATAAGCTCAGAAGAGAAAGAGCAAAATCGGCAAAAAGCTAGCCAA
>DATNQT010000331.1:0-19588 GCA_036703885.1 Candidatus Sericytochromatia bacterium | reverse complement strand
ATTCATCTGTTGTAAAGCACTTAGGCTCTTGCACTGAAATTTCCAACATTTTGCCAATTTACTATCACTTCGAGGAGACCGTTGCATGGCTACTCAGTCTAACCGAGAGCTAAAACCCTACAACCCAGAACAGAATGGACGGGGGAATCATCCCCAAACTGATTTAAACCAAAATGGACGGGGGAATCATCTCCAAACTGATTTAAACCAAAACAGTGTAAATAACTACACTGATCATCAACATTATCCACAGCCTGTCTTACCCCAGTCGGTTGCTAATATGCTTGAGTTTCAGGAGATGAGTCAGGCTAGTACTCGCCGGACTTCTCAAAGGCAAAGATTGGGGTTTCTCAACTGGAAAAGGCTGCGCTTAACCGAAAAAGCTACGGCTTTGGCGATCGCTCTTGGCACTATTCCAGTAGTGTTGACCGGACTAAGCGCTTATTATTTTGCTAGCCAAGGGATTACTCAACAAATCTCCCAGACCAAGCTACAACGCTCCGTCGGTATGGAAGACAAGGTCAAGCGCTTCATGCGCGAACGTTATGCGGATATTCAGGTACTGGCAGCTCTTCCGTCTTTATCGAATTCTAAAGTCAGCGAAACCATATCTCTTCCAGAAAAGCAAGTAGCGCTAGACCGCTATGTAGAGGCTTACAAAGTCTATGACAGCATTGCGGTATTTGATCTAAAGGGTAACGTAATTACCCAATCAAAAGGAGATCCCCTACTGAACCATAGCGATCGGGAATATTTTCAAGAGGTACTCAGAACTAATCAGCCTGTCATTAGCAAGCCAGAAATATCCAAGTCTTCTGGAAAGTTTGTGATTCACGTCGCGGCACCTGTTAAAGAGCAATCTACAGGCAAGACAATCTCTGTTGTCCGAGCGAGTATGCCAGTAACAGCCGTAGAAGAGTTGATCCAAAACTTTGGTACTGATGGCGATGAGTTTTATTTGATTGATTCCTCTACGGGAACAATTTTTGTAACGAACCAAAAGAATAAGGTGAGTAAGGATGCTCTGGTAGTTTTTCCCGACTTGCCTAAACTGCGAACGGCAAACAAGCAAATTGCCTCAGTCATTACCGATCAAACTGACAACGATCAGGATTTATTTGCCTATACAAAGTTTGGCAAACTAGAGGGCTTGCCAGATCTAAAATGGGAAGCCGCTATTGGTATCTCTACAAATCTCGCTTTTGCACAACAGAGACAATTACTCTTGATCCTAACCCTAGGAACTGGATTGACAGCATTGGTGGTAAGTGCGATCGCCGCTTATCTGGTTAAACGGGCTACACGTCCCGTTCTGGAAGTCACCGAAGCAGTAGAAAAACTAGGTCAAGGGGAACTTTATACCCGCGTTGCTGTAGAAGGGGAAGACGAAGTTGCGGCATTGGGAGCTAATATCAACCTGATGGCGAGCCGCATCGAGACTTTATTGTGGAACCAAGCGGCAGAAACTGAAAAGACCGGGTTGTATGGAGATATTGCTATTTCCCGCGCTCGTACGGAGCAAGACTTGGAGGATATCTTTGAAAAAGCTGTTCAAGGGGCGCTACAAATCCTGGAAGCTGATCGAGTTGTGATCTATCGCTTCCATCCCGACTGGCGAGGATATATTACTGCCGAGGCGGTCGTTCCTGTTTGGCCGCGAGCTTTGGGGGAAAAAATCGAAGACCCCTGTATTAGCAAACATCTGATCGAAGAGTACCAACAAGGGCGTGTCGTTCCTACCAATAATGTCTATGAGGCAGGTTTTCACCCCGAACACCTGATGCTTATGGAACGACTTCAAATTAAGGCAAATTTAGTAACGCCAATTTTGAAGGATGGTCAACTCTTTGGTTTACTCATTGCTCATCATTGTTCAGCTCCCCATATTTGGCAACCCTCTGAAATTAATTTCCTCAAAGAGTTAGCGATTCGACTAGGACTTTCGTTAGATCGCCTGAATTATTCTATTCAGAAAGAAGCCGAAGCCAAGCGCGCTCAACAACTCAACCAGACCTTCTCTCTCATCCGGGAAGCCCTTAACCCCGAAGAAGTCTACGAAGCTGCAATTACAGGCGTTCGAGAAACGCTGAAAACCGATCGAGCCGTTGTCTATCTCTTTGACAAAAACTGGCAAGGAAGCGTTGTTGCAGAATCGGTGGATAGTAACTGGCCAAAAGCTCTGGGAGTAAATATTGCCGACCCCTGTTTTGCCGAACAATATGTTGAAAAGTACAAGCAGGGTCGAGTCAAAGCCGTTGATAATATTTACGACGCAAAACTGACGGACTGTTACTTAGGTCAACTGGAACCTTTTAAGGTAAAAGCGAATTTGGTTGCACCAATTCTTGCCTTCAACAAGCTACACGGCTTACTGGTAACGCATCAGTGTTCCAGCCCAAGGGCTTGGCAGGAAGCGGAAATCAATTTATTCAAGCAGGTGGCGATTCAAGTTGGACTTTCCTTAGACCGCTTAGATTTTGTGGAACAGCTCGAACAAGCCCGTGAAAAAGCTGAAGGTTTGGCTTTTGAGCAACGTCAACAAAAAGAAGCACTTCAAACTCAGCTTTTGGAATTGCTCAGTGAGGTTGAAGGAGCTGCCCAAGGCGACCTCACGGTACGTGCGGATGTAACCACTGGAGAAATTGGCACGGTGGCTGACTTCTTCAATGCAGTCATCGAAAGTCTCAGATCCATTGTTACCCAGGTGAAAAAAGCTGCGGCTCAAGTCAATACATCCCTGGGAGAAAACGAAGGGGCAATCCGTCAACTTTCAGAAGAAGCGCTCCATCAGGCTGAGGAAACAACGCGCACCCTAGATTCGCTGGAGCAAATGACGCGATCAATTCAACAAGTGGCAGAAAATGCTCGTCAAGCCGCCGTCGTAGCTCGTACTGCCTCATCTACCGCCGAAGCGGGCGGCGTGGCAATTGATCGCTCGGTGCAAAATATCTTTACTCTCCGAGAAACGGTGTCAGAAACAGCGAAAAAAGTCAAGCGCTTGGGTGAGTCCTCTCAAAAGATTTCTAAGGTGGCTTCACTAATTGACCAAATCGCCTTGCAAACGAACTTGTTGGCAATTAATGCTGGCATTGAGGCGGCGCGAGCGGGTGAAGAAGGTCTAGGTTTTGCGGTAGTCGCCGAAGAAGTCGGGCAACTAGCCGCCCGAAGTGCGGCAGCGACGAAAGAAATCGAAGAGATTGTTAACAGCATTCAACAAGAAACGGCATCCGTTGTTGAGGCGATGGAACTGGGCACCACTCAGGTGGTTGAAGGAACTCATCTGGTTGAGGACGCTAAAGAGAGTTTAAGTCAGATTTTGGACGTGTCTCGCCAGATTGATGCCTTGGTGCAATCGATTTCAACTGCAACCGTGTCTCAGGCTGAGACTTCTCAAGCTGTAACGGAGTTGATGAAGGAGATTGCTCTTGTGTCCGAACGCACTTCTAATTCTACACGGCAAGTTTCTAGCTCTCTTCAAGAAACGGTGGAGATTGCTCAGGAATTGCAGGCTTCTGTGGGTACGTTCAAACTTGGTTCTGAGGTGTAATACTAATTCACTTACACGAGGAGCTTGAAATTCAGTTCCTTGTGTAAGTGAATCGAAAACCACCAGAACTTATTGTGTCTATTTTCTTTCTCGATACAAGTTGTATAAAGTTTTTAGGAGAGTCATCGTCATCAAAGTCTCATGAACCAGGTAAGGTATTTTGCGGGTTGCCTATTAGCTCTCGTCCGTCTGTTTGTGCTTGGTAATGTCGTTGAAGACAACGGAGAGTCCTTCAGGGGAAGGGTAGGCGTGTACCTCAAACCAGGTTTCTAAAGGTGAGTAAAACTCTTCAAAAGTCACTGCAACTTGTTGAGTCACGGCTTCGTGATACTCACGATCAAAAGAAGTTCCTACTAGCTCAGGAAACACGTCCCAAAGGTTTTGACCCAAGAGTTCGGAGCGCGTTCTTTGTAAAATCTGCTCGGCTTTCTGATTGAAATAGGTGAACCGCCAGTGATGATCTACGGTAAAGAAGCCATCGGTGATGCTTTCGAGAATTTGGCTAATTTGCTGCTTGGAGGCGATGAGTTCTGCCTCTGCCTGTTTGCGCTCTGTAATCTCCCGCTGAAGTGCAACCCAATGGGTCACCTGACCGCTTTTATTGGCGATGGGTACCATATTCAGTTCGACCCAGAACTCTGAACGGTCTTTGCGGTAGTTGAGCAACTCGACTTGAACGGGTTTCTGCTGTTGAAGGGCAGTCCGAATCTTGTCTAACTGAGAGCGGTCTGTCTTCGGACCTTGCAATAGGCGTGGTGTCCGACCGAGAACCTCTGCTAGGTCGTAGCCTGTAATACGGGTAAAGGCTTGGTTGACGTACAGTAGTTCTGGACCCGGTGCGTCTATGTGTTTGGCTTCGGTAATTAAAATTCCATCTTGGGTATTCTCAACGGCTGACTCTAGTAAACGCATCCGCTCCTCTGCCTGCATCCGTGCCGTGATGTCGCGCACAAAACTTAGAGAAACGAGGCGATCGCAATACTCGATAATCCGACTGCTGATTTCAACCTGTATTTCTATGCCGTCCTTACGCCGCAGAGCGTGTTCAAAGATGAAGCTACCAGTTGCTTGCAACTGATGGTTAATCATCTTTTGACGGTTCTCAGGGATTGGAGCATCGATATCCTTGGTTCTCAACTTGAGGAGTTCTTTTCGAGTGTAACCAAGTCGCCTTGCCGCATTCTGGTTGGCGTCCAAGATGCGACTGGTTGATAAGTCGATGATGAAGATTGAGTCGTTGGCGTATTCAAAGAGGTGACGATAATTAGCTTCTGATTCTCTGAGCGACTCTTCTACCTGTTTGCGCTCGGTAATGTCTCTTGCCGTACAAATCACGGCTTCGACGCTCCCACTGGCTCCAAGGATTGGGCTGAGGATACATTCGTAGTCGCGGACTCCGTTGAGCGTTGAGTAGCTAATTTCTTTGGTTAAGGGTCGCTTTGTCGCAAATACTACTTCCCGTTTGGCATCGATTGGCTCCATTTCCATGACATCTGGAGGTAGGTCTATCTGTTGCCATGTTTTACCCAAAATCTGATGCTGGGATAACCGAAATAATTGAGCGATCGCCAAATTTACATAGGTGAACCTTCCCAATCGGTCAATCACGCAGATTGGGTCGGGAGAGGCTGAGAGTACTTGATCAAATATCCGTGCTTGCTGCTCAATCCGGGCTGCTAGTTCTTGCAGTTCTTTGTCGTCAGGCTTATCGGTGATGTCGCGTTCTCGTTCTTGCTGGCTTATTCCCTGGCGTGGCGTCCGTCCCCCACCTGCGCCATAAGTCTGATTAAACGACGCTTCTTCAGGTATAAAGGAATTGACGATAGATGCGGCAGATGTAGACTCGCTTGCCTGTTGGAAGGAAGAGCCAATCTGATTGATTCTGCTTTCTGATGCTGATTTTTGAGTAACTTGGGTCAGCTGTTCGTGCAGTGCCGCGTATTTTTTTTCTAACTCGTTGAGCTGTTCCTGTAGTTCTTCTACAGTAGATGGGCGAGATTCACTCAGCGGAAAGCCAAATGCCTGCTTCAACGCCGCCACAACTACTGCTGTTCGATCACGACCTGTTGCCTCAGCCCGAGACCGAATTTCCTGAATCAGGTTCTCTGGAAGTCTAAAAGTCGCTATCTTACTGACCATTGTTTAAGAAGGATAATTGTAAAGTTTTTATGGCTTGCTGTCGTGCGAGCTATTGCTCGATGCAGCCTTGATGGACTTATTTCTGGAAGATACCAAAACTTCCCGATCACACGAGGATTGGTGTACTTTTACTTCTTTATTGACAAGAACTCCCTGATGTATTTCAATGTTCAGCTTCACCGTTTTGTAAACGGAACGTTGCTCTATTACTGAGAAACTTTGCCGTGAACTCGTAGTATCTCTATTGTGTCAAACTCCAGAACTCCTGAAACGGCTATTACTAAACGGTGGAGCTGACAAGATATGCTCCATTGTCTCAAATATAACCGTTAAGAGCATCAGTGAAACTACGGTTTTTTGAAAAAATCTCTCTTGATGCCTTTATTGACTATATAACACTCTAAAAATGTTGCGATCGCTTCTTCCGCTTGATAGAGGGCAGAGCAGGCATTCCTCCATGACAACCCCTAGGCTTAAAGGCTAAAGATTTGGGGCTTGTTCAGGTAAATCAGGACTTACGCACTTCAGCTACACATACTACTGTAGAGTTAAATGTTAATCTTTAAAACTACGTGTAGCGTTTTTACCTAAGCCCTGATATCTTGTTTCGGTGCTCTTCTTAAATTTTCTTCTTTATCCAAAAGCTCTTGCCTCAGCCATATCTCTTAAAGTGTTTACGCTAATTAGCTGAATTCTTTCACGTCTAGCTAGCTATGTGCGCCAGTAGTTTCCCATAAAAAACGCCCAAAATGGGCGCGTTATCAGGGTGCATCTACTAAACTCTCAGTATATCCGCTGAGGGGTCTGACCCCTCACCTGCCTTTGTAATACTTAACAAGTCTTCAGTTTTGGAAGGATTTAGTGGGTGGCAATTCTAGAGGGATCGCCCCAAATAACCCCTTACGAAAATCATTCAAAAGTTGCCGCGCTGTGCGTTCTACGTCTCCTTGATGGCGATGGTCAGCTAAAGCGACGAGATAGTCCTCGCCTGTAAGCAGTTTCGGGTCAAGTTCGTAGCGATTTTTTAAAGGAGATTCAGGTATTAGACCGTATTCGGCTTCCTCCTCCAAATCATTGATTAATTCAATTAAGGCAACCGCTACCCGTTGATTGTCATAAGAGGCTTCACCAATATCATCACAGATCGCTAACTTGAGAGCTTTCTTTTGATTGTTTAACTTAGCCGGGATGACACCGGGAGCATCTAGGAGTTCTAGTTCGTCAGAAATGCGTACCCAACGTAATTGGCGCGTCACTCCAGCGCGTCGCGCACTCTCCACGACACGACGACCTAATAGTCGGTTAATTAAAGCGGATTTACCCACGTTGGGGAACCCGACAACCACAGCGCGAACGGGGCGGGGTTGCATTCCGCGATCGCGCCGACGCTGATTGATCGCAATCCCAGCCTCCTGCGCCGCCTGGGCTATCTCACGGATACCTTTACCCTGTTGAGCATTTGTGAAGTAAGGCATTTCTCCTTGCTCTCGAAACCACGCCATCCACAACTGTCGTACCGCCGGAGTAATCATATCTACCCGGTTAAGCACCAACACCCTTGTTTTACCCGCTACCCACTGCGCCGTTTGAGGATGATGGGTAGAGAGAGGAATCCGAGCATCCCGTACCTCCAGCACCACATCGACTCGCTTAAGCTGTTCTTTGAGTTCCCGCTCAGCTTTGGCAATGTGACCGGGATACCATTGAATTGTCATTGGTCATTAGTCCTTAGTCATTGGTCATTAGTCCTTAGTCATTAGTCCTTAGTGGTTTGGCAATAACTAATAACCAATGACCGATGACTGATTACGGAACGATTAAAACTGGGCAAGGAGACAAATTAATCACTCGATTGGTGACACTTTCTGCTGCGCCTTCTTCAGTTAGACCCAGCCCCCGACAGCCCATGACAATTAAATTTGCTCCAATTTCGTCAGCGACATCACAGATTGTGAAAGCAGCCATTCCTTCACGAGTAATGGTTTCAGCTTCAATCCCTTGCTGAGCAAAAAGGGCTTGGGCATTTTTAAGAAGTTCCGCAATAGCCTCCGGTGACATCATCGCCTCCGGATTGGGCGGGGCTTCTTCAGGGTTAGGTTCTTCTAGTACCGATAGCAGGAATAGGCGACTGCCGTACTTTTGTACGACATTAACAACGACTTCCGCTGCTTCGCGGGCTTCTCGGCTTTGGTCAACGGGAAACAAAACTTTCTTAAACATATACGCATCTCCAGGACGCGGACTCCGTTAATACTCCCACATATTGAACCCCGAAGAATTCTATACCTAGGGAATCTAACGACTTTACCCTCAGCAAGCCTCTACCCCGAAGCTTTAATTAAGGATTTCCCACGGCAGTTGGATTACGTTTTACACGCTTTCCAGTTTTGTCGTAGATAGTTTTACCCAACCAACGTTTTCTGGCTGGAACCGCCTACCATCTGTTTTCAAGGTTCTTGTGTTTGTTCTGACAGCAGCCATTTCAGCTTGCCTTACTCATCTTATCACCGAGCTGACGGCGGCTGGCATCGAGCTGTAATTCCAAGCACAAGTCAACAGACGAATTCCTTCTAAAGTCTCAAATCCTCACTCCTGACTTCTCCTTGGCAAAGCACATAGGTTTATGTACCTGATTTCTGTAAAATGTGAACGGTCTTGAAAACGAATATTCTTTGTCTTGTAGATTCACTTGCTCTACGCGACATGAGTCTATAGGGCAATCATCGAAAATAAGCGCTGAGACGCTAAGTAAGTGTACAGCTCATCAGTTAGAGGCATATTAGGAGGTATTACTGTGGCAAAAAAATCAGTAGCGGCTCTATCGGAGTCAGATTTAGCGGGAAAACGGGTATTGGTGCGAGCGGATCTGAATGTGCCGCTGGATGACAATGGGGCAATCACTGATGATACTCGCATCCGTGCCGCTTTACCCACTATTCAAGATTTAATAAAAAAGAATGCCAAGGTTGTGCTGTGCAGCCACTTAGGGCGTCCCAAAGCACAAGTGAGAGAAAGTTTGCGTCTGACACCGATCGCAAATCGTCTCTCAGAACTGCTGGGTCAAACCGTTGTTATGTGTAGCGACTCTATTGGTGATGAAGTTGCTGCCCAAGTTGGCGCTTTGCAAAATGGTCAGGTGGCGTTACTGGAAAATCTCCGCTTCCATGCTGGAGAAGAAGCCAATGACCCAGAATTTACCAAGCAGTTAGCAGCTTTGGCTGATGTTTATGTCAATGATGCATTCGGAACGGCACACCGCGCCCATGCTTCTACGGAGGGTGTTACTCATTACCTGAAGCCTTCAGTTGCTGGGTACTTGATTGAGAAAGAACTCCAGTACCTCCAAAGCGCGATTGAAAATCCTCAAAAGCCTTTGGCGGCGATTATTGGGGGTTCTAAGGTTTCCAGTAAGATTGGCGTGATTGAAACCCTGTTGGATAAGGTTGATAAGCTGCTGATTGGTGGAGGGATGATTTTTACCTTCTACAAGGCGCGTGGTTTGAGTGTGGGTAAGTCGCTGGTGGAAGAAGACAAGCTGGAACTGGCAAAGTCTTTGGAAGCTAAAGCAAAAGAGCGCGGTGTTGACTTGCTGTTGCCGACAGATGTCGTCGTTGCGAATAATTTTGCGGCTGACGCTGATGCTCAAACGGTCAGTATTGAATCAATCCCTGAAGGGTGGATGGGTTTGGATATTGGTCCTGACTCGGTGAAGGTATTCCAGGATGCATTGTCGGATTGTAAGACAGTGATTTGGAATGGTCCAATGGGGGTGTTTGAGTTTGATAAGTTTGCGGTGGGGACAGAAGCGATCGCTCATAGTATGGCTGACCTCACCAAGCAAGGTGCTACCACAATTATTGGTGGTGGCGACTCCGTCGCGGCGGTGGAAAAAGTCGGTGTTGCCGAGCAAATGAGCCACATCTCTACGGGCGGTGGTGCAAGTCTGGAATTACTGGAAGGTAAGGAACTTCCAGGTATTACTGCACTTGACGACGCTTAAGAGAACGTTTTGAGTTTTACATAACTCAAACAAGAAAGCCCACTTCTTAATTGAGGGGGCTTTCTTGAATGTTGAAATGGTAGGCTTTGATGCTCAGATCTACCTAGAAAATAGTGTTGAGTACAAGAGAGATTTTTATCTATTTTCCAATATCTTCATTCCATAAGGTTGGGTTGTTCTGGATGAAATTGCTCATCAGTTGCTTACATTCATCCAGGTTTAGATCAATAACTTCAACGCCGTGAGATTCCATAAATTTCCTGGCACCCGCAAATGTTTTTGATTCACCAGCAATAACTTTTTTAATCCCAAATTGGACAACTGCACCCGCGCAGAGGTAACAAGGCATTAAGGTAGAGTAAAGGGTTGTATCTTTGTAGTTGCCAATTCTGCCAGCGTTGCGTAGGCAATCGATTTCAGCGTGGGTAACGGGATCACTCTCTTGGACGCGCTTGTTGTGTCCTCGACCAACAATCTGCCCGTCTTTGACAATCACCGAACCTATGGGAATTCCTCCCTCGCTGAGTCCCTGTCTTGCTTCTGCGATCGCCTCTGCCATAAAGTCATCCATACCAATTTGATGCTCAACAGTTAGATTTTTTAGAATATTGCTCTATCTAGCAGATTCCGTCAATCAATGTGTGCGATCAATATATTGAAGTAGTGGCGTGAGTGGGTTCCAGACTTTATCATCTTTTAAGTGGGGTTTAATTCCTTGGCTTGAAGTTCACTGAAGTTTAGCGATCGCTCCTCTTTCTACCAGCATCCGTCCAGTTAGCAAATCTTTGACTGTTGCTAGCAATACTCGCTGCTCATTCACCTCAAAATTAACTTCAACTCGGTCTACTCCCGTTTCTCCAGCCGGTTCTAGATGTGCTACACAAACTTGATTTTGAGTACCACCGAGAGAGAGAGAGCGAAAACAGGTTTCTTTATTCAGCTGGCTGCTCGTCATCCTACCTTGAGCATCGTAGATAACTTCGGCTTGCGAAACGGCTGCCACTTCACCAATATCTAATCGAATCTCCTTCTGCCCTTGTATTGCCACTTGTAGCGTTAGGGGTTCGGAACGCTGGCAGGGATACTTTAGCCCTTTTTCAAATAGGGTGAAATAAGAATATTCTCTAGCGTAAGGTTCCCATAAACGGATGGCATAGCTATGTCGTAGGTAATCTTCTATCTCAACAAGTTGACCTAATGCTAAAGCTCCGTGGGCAACCGCTTCAAAGGGCTTATCTAGCTTAACTTTCTGTCGTCCAAAATAGGAAACTACCAACTGCTGTACACTTGGGATTTGACAGCTGCCTCCTACTAGCAATACTTGTTCGATATCGGCTTTAGTAATACCTTTAGAAAGTGCGATCGCCAATACTTCATCTAAAGTCTGCCGCAGTTGTTCTAATAATTGTCTATCTTCCAGAATCTCTGTCAAATCAGCTTGAGTTAACTGCAATTCGTGAGAGATAAAATTTTCATCGTCAAACCAACTCTCCTTTGCCTCCACCGCATTAGATAGCTTGATTTTCAACCGTTCCGCCACCTCTAACAAATTCTGCCAACCAATTTCTTTCACTTCCTCCTGTGAGGAACCAACTTGCCGCAGGTAATGTTCAACAATCCAAGCATCAATATCAACCCCGCCGACATAAGCATCTGACTTGGCTAGCACTTCCGCCTTGACTCCCCCTAACTCCACCTTATCAAGGGAGGAAACCGGAGTTGCTCCCCTTGATAAGGAGGGGCTGGGGGGAGTAGAACTAGTGCGAATTAGGCTTAAATCTAGAGTTCCACCACCAAAATCCACCACCAAAACTACAGAACCAGGGCGCTTCACCGCATAACCGAGTGCAGCAGCTGTAGACTCATCCACTAGCTGAATTGCAGGTAAACCCAGACGTTGCGCCAAGTCTCGGAACCAATCAAGATATAGCTCAAAAGCTCCTACGGGTACAGTAAAAACTACGGATTGAGGTTGCAACTGCATGGCAGATAGCTGCTGCCAGATTTGCTTGATGAATAGTTCTGAGATAGATTCTGCGGTGTAGGTTTGACCATCAAGTTGACGCCCTGGAGGTCGGTATTCTGCTACTAAGTCGCGTTTAAAAGCTTGAAATAATCGTTCCGGTTGGGCAAAACCCAGTCGTTGCGATCGCACTTGTTCACCCAATACTAATTGATTGGCTCCCTGGACAAATACTAAACTCGGCACAACATTAACCTGACCCGCCGCCGTTTCAAATCGACGCGAGAGCTTATCAAACTTCAATGTCCGGGGTTCAAGGGTTACGGGGTCTTGCGTACAAACAACCGTGTTGCTGGTTCCGAAGTCGATGGCAATAACTGTCATGTTTGGGGGATAGGGAGTAGGAAATAGGGAATGGACGGATTCGGCAAGCTCACCGTAAAGAGTAGGAATTAAGCTTTATCCTATTTAGGAATCCCTATTTTTATTTGTTAAGTCCCGCAGGAAGGGTGCGGCTGACTTTGGCGGGATAGAGAATGTTCTCTCCATCTCGATATCCCACGAACCGAACGTAAACCACTTCCCCTGCTTCAATACCACCCGTATCAGGTTGATGCAGTTGGGGATTGTAGGGGACTTGTTCCCATACCTGACCAATTGGTTCATAGCCCCAACTTTCTATGAGATTATCTAGTGAGGTAAAGAGCGAAGGTAGGTTTTTGGCAGGGAGGTCGGGTTTTACCTGTATCAGTCGGCGAACGCTGGGGTAGTTAGTCAGCAAAGTCTGTAATTGCTGAAATGTTGATTGCTGTAACTCATTTGTTAATTCAACACGCTGCTGTTGCAGTTCTTCACGCAGCCGCAGGCATTCATTACGGAGGGCTTCGATTTCTAACAACCTTTTTGAGGAGGAAGTGTCCCCAACACCAAAGTTTTGCAGAAGTTCTTCTAGCGTCCAATCCAAGGCAGTAGCGAGTTGAGTTAACTCTTTGAGCCTAAGTGAAGCTAACTCTCCACGGCGCACCTTACGCAGGCGCAAGTCTATCAAACCGGATTTTTGCTGCAATGACACAAAACTTGTCAT
This sequence comes from Candidatus Sericytochromatia bacterium, assembly GCA_036703885.1. Classification (GTDB taxonomy): domain Bacteria; phylum Cyanobacteriota; class Cyanobacteriia; order Cyanobacteriales; family Coleofasciculaceae; genus CADCTM01. The sequence continues at coordinate 6,855 of DATNQT010000331.1, read as the reverse complement.
TCCCAACTGATTCAGGCGAGACATCAGCAATTGGTCATATTCAAGAGGTGTCTGAGCTATCTTAGTCCTTGAATCAATATAAACCAGCACTAAAAAAAGACCTCCTATAATCAGGAGGCTACTGAAGCTCGGTACTGGTACTCTGAGACTATCGAGCATGAGCAACACTCACTACATCTGGGTTATGGAAATATCTTCTTGCGTTGTTAGATTTTCTTCCCCTTCGTAATATTCTGGCAATAGCTCTTGAGAAGAGACTTCTCCCAATGCTTGTTCAATTCCTTTAGTGGTATTGGTACAGCTCGTTCCAGAAGCATTGATGACGGTTTCAATAATTTTGCCATCTTTGCCAATGCGATACTCTATTTTTTGGTACTCAGCCATAAAAGTTTGTCTTGTAGACTATCTAGGGTTTTCTTCGATCGTAACCGAAGACGCCATCGAAACGTGGTTAGTGGTAAGGATTTGATTCACTCTCCTTGAGAGCGTTAGCGCAGTGCCTGTAGGAGGAGCGCATTCTGCCAACTTCTCCAAAAATGCGACGCACTTTCTCACTCTTAGCAAAGCTATACTGGAAGGCTTTTAAAATATCTTAATGCAGTAAGTTGAGTCTAAAGATAGGATATACAAGCATGACCAATGATGAGTCAGAAGTGTTAGCGTCTCTAGACGAAGCTGACAAACTTTCAGTACCACCTCCTGACCTACCAGCAAGCCTACCTGATGATGAACGCTATTTCCTCTTACTAACCACGCCTTTACGTGCATGTACACAATACAAGCCGAAATTTGGTCAGGGTGGAAAAGCTGGAATAACACTTGAGCAGTTTCAGCAAATGTATGGTTCTGACCCCTTCTATAGCTGGATAGGTCTTGATTCTCATCTTATGTATGCTGCTCACAAAGCAGCAGGTGGAATGACCTCTGTGTATCGGCAGCTAGGTATTGGTAGCCAATGGATTCTCAACCAAATTTTACAAGACCATCTTGGTTTGACTAAAGAAGAAGCCAATTGGAGTTATTTAGTACCCTCATCAAAAGCAAAACCGCGTCGCCTTTCTTTAGATGGGCGTATCGATCTCGACTATTTGCGTGACGCCGAAACAAAAACTCGTGTTCAACAGTGGCTCAATGAGGCAGCTGATAAACTACTTTTACCTCAAAAGACACTCGAAAGTATTAAGGGAATAGTAATTGAAGCAAGGCAAGGCTACAAAAGCAAAGACTCAAAGCGGCAGAATGCAGATATTTCTAATGCCTCCAACGCCTATGCTAACCTTTATATTCCTGTTTTAATTCTTTTTTCCACGCAAATAGATGGAGATGTTGCTTACCGATACACTCAAGCGCAGTGGTTACTTTTAAGAGGCACAACGCATGGTTCTACAACTGACAGTACATACATCTTCTGCCGAGATGTTATTGGTTATGACCTTGCAGCTTTCTTTCAAAGGAATTCTGCTCGTATAAAAAATGAAACAGAAGCTATTTTAATGGCTTTGATTAGTGCCTAATTACATGGACTGTCAACAAAATATTGGTCTTTTTAACCACCTTACTCAAAAAGGTAATCTCAAGAGCACCCGATATGGATGGTTAAGGCTTACCCCTGCACACTCGGTTCATCTTGTTTCAGGTTTGCTAGATACTCATCAAGAGAAACATCCAGTAGTACTCGATCCATTTTGTGGAACTGGTACTACAGTACTGGTATGTGCTGAGAGAGGAATTGAAAGCGATACTGTCGATATAAATCCCTTTCTTACATGGCTAACACGCACCAAAACGCGCTCTTATAAAACAACAGAAATAGTGAATTTTAAAAAAGTTGCAAATTTGGTTGTAGAAGAGATGCTTGCCACAGAAGAAAATGGAGCCTGGATTCCCCCCTTGCATCAAATTGAGAAGTGGTGGGATGAACAAACACTAGGATTTCTCAGCCGTGCTATGCGTGCAATTAACAGTCTTGACAAGTCAATATCGGAAAATGTAACTGATTTACTTAAACTTACATTTTGCCGCATGATGATTGAGCGAGCGAATGTCAGCTTTGGACACCAATCAATGTCATTTAAAAAGTATTGTATTAACAATCTACCACTTTTTCAAAACTTTGAGAATGAGACTGTAACAAGCTGGAAGCAAGCCATTTATACACTTAGCCAGTCAGCAGAATCTAAGTTAAATTCACAGCCCCATATTCTTCTTTGTGACGCTCGGAAACTCTGCACAAAATTAGAGCTTAATCGCTACACCTGTGTCATCACATCTCCTCCTTATCCCAATCGTATGAGTTACATTCGTGAACTACGCCCATATATGTATTGGCTTGGCTATTTGCAGAATGCACGCGAGGCAGGAGAGCTAGATTGGAAAGCAATCGGTGGAACTTGGGGTTGTGCAACAAGTAGAGTAGGCAAATGGCATCCAGAGTATGAAATAAAAATTCCCTATGATGGGTTTCACAATATTCTTGAAGAAATTGCTCAAAAAAGTGACTTACTTTCTCGTTATATTCACAAATATTTTTATGATATGAAACAGCACTCTAGCGAAATCTTTAGTGTAGTAAAACCTGGCGGCGTCATTCATTATATTGTAGGCAACTCTAAGTTTTATGATGTGGTGCTTCCGGTCGAAGCTATATTTGCAGAACTCTTTAAATCTGTGGGGTTTGTGAATGTCAGTATCCGCACAATCCGAAAACGAACATCCAAAAAGGAACTTTTTGAGTTCGTCGTCTCCGCACAAAAGCCAGTTTGAAGACGCTTGTCATCAACCTTTAAACCGGAGTTCCCCCGGCAGGGGAACTCCGGTGGGCTAAAGCCATGACCAAGACTGAACAGTAGCCAAATCGGAGTCCATTTACATGACTACATTACCCAGCTTACTCCTAGCAAAGCAAATGCTTTTTGCTGTAGAGGAGTAGGGCAAGTAATCTTATCAAAAGTCACCCTAGCTCCTGGCAGTTTGGGTTGCACCCGATTTTTAACAATAGTTGCTAAGTCTTTGAGCAATGTCTGAAAGCTATGCACTGGTAAATCGTCTTCTGTACGCTTTTTTTGGCGCTTAGACTGAGCAATGACCGAGCCAATAGCTGGTGCGACAACCGAGTCCCGTAGTGCTTCGGCTAATGCCTTATCTTCATCATCAAATAACATCGGAGCAAGGGAAGAACGCATATGCCATTCCACATAATAAGCCAACATACACAGGAAGATATGGGCACGTACACGCCCTGGCAATCGATGGCAAATCGGACGGACTTTTAAGTCCACAGTTTTATAGCTACGAAAGGCTCGCTCCACCTGGGAAAGACTTTTGTAAGCACGCACAGTTTCTTGGCTATCAAATAGCTCATCACTCACACTAGTCCGAATGACATACAGCCCGTCTAATGCAGCTTCAGCGGCAATATTTTCTCTTATTAGTTCATAGTTGAAGCTATTATCAGTGATTTCTAACTGGAAATGTTTAGCCATGTGGAAGCGGTTGAGAATTTTGCCAACGCGCAAACCGATTTGTGCGGCTCCTTTGAGTGGACGCTTGTCACGCTTTGTAGCTGCAACCACTTTATCTAACTCTTGAGAAGTGGCCTGTAAAAGTTCTTCTCGCTTCCTTGCCCGTTCTGCTGCTAATAGGGGATTTCGACAAGCAATCAAACGCTCTCCTGGGTAATCAGGAGATTGAATTTCAGCTAAATCCTGTTGGTCGAACAGTGACAATTGTAAATATTCTTGCTCGACCAGTTGCCTGATTTGCGGTGCTCTTAGGGCTGTAATCCAATCTAGTCCCTCTATTGTTTTCAAGTCTTCATTAATGCGAGCATCTGTAATCAAGCCACGGTCACCTACAAAGACGACACGCTTTAAGCCAAAGCGACAACGTACTTTTTCTACTTGCACAGCTAAAGTCATTGGGTCTGCTGTATTCCCCTCAAAGACTTCCACTGCTATTGGACAACCCTGTGCATTACATAGTAGACCAAAGACAATTTGTAATTTCCCTTTTTTCCGGTCGCGACTATACCCATATTGTGCTAATGGACAAGTTTCTCCCTCGAAGTATGTTGAACTTACCTCGTAGAGGACTAGAGTTCCATCTTCTAAATGTCGCTGTGCCAGACTAGTTTCAATATCTGCTTGTCTTTCTAGTAGCCAATCCATTGCTTCATATAAATCATCTTCTGAAGCATTAGCTACTCCTAGTAGTTCACCCAAGGTACTCGTACAAGTTTGGGGCGACAACCCCCTGGCTGTTGCTAATTTTGAGCTTGGCTCCATTACCCTCGCCACTATCATGGCTATAACTAAGTCTCTTTCCCGGCTAGGTGCAACAGCAATTAGTTGTTCCAATTGAAGTTTCAAGAGCGTTCCCAGTACCGCCGCTACGTGACCATGAGGGCGGCTACGAATAATTTCAAAGGCATCTTCCAATTTATTAATTGCTGTACCACCTTTGAGTAAAATTCGCAGTCCTTCTACAGTCTCGTCCGGCAATTTGGAGAGATTAGCTAGGGTGCGTTTACGGACTTTCCCACCTTCTCGGTAGGACTGTCGCAACAACACGGCAGGAGGTGAATTTCGATTGGGGACACGCTCTATATGCATGACTACAATTATCCCCTTTTTTCTGCAACAAAAATCTTAAGCAAATCTTAAAATACATGACTACAGGTTTTAACGAAAAAAATACCCCTATTCAGCACAGGGTCTAGGTTTGACTTTCCCGAAGGACTCCCGTCAGGGAGGAACTTCGGCTTAGCCGCTGCCTTTTGCCAGGGGCAGGTTGGGTGGCAGACCCAAGAACATGGATTAGGCACTGATTCGGCAAGCTGCCATCACAACTTTGTGTGATGGCTGTACCTGTCGGGTTTGTGCGGTTAGGCGACAACCTCAAACACTCGCCTAATTGCAAGCCCTTATCGAGAAGAAGGGTTGGGGTAATCTTTAAGCTGACTGAATAGAGATTGCCCTAAAGCTGTTGCTACTGGAGGAGGTACGGCTTCCGAAATAAGTCGTGTCTGCTCTTGCAGTGTTCCTTTTAGGACATAGCTATCTGGAAATCCTTGAAGTCGCATGGCTTCCAAAATACTCAGTCTGCGGTGGCAGTTAGGATGTATGTGAACTTCCATATGTCCATACGCCACAGTGTAGCTGGGCTTATCCCAAGCAAGTACACGGAAGCTTTTCCCTGGAGATTTGCCGAGTTTCAGACTGCCATTTTTGAATTTGGGAGAGCGAGGAACCATGCACCAGTGATTCGGGTGGAAGGGGATATAGTCTCCGCTCAGACCACGATTAAAAAAAATGGGTTCGGGCAAATCCTTGAGTACATCCTGGACAGTTTTCGCAGATTGACAAATTTCCTTGGGAAACTCAAACTCAAGACCTGGGTACTTCTTTTTATTGAGTCCTACGACAAAAACTCTAGGTCTGCTCTGTGCTACACCAAATTTTTGTGCATCCAAAATGTCCTGAAAAACGTTGAAGCCAGCCTTTTCAAAAAGTTTCTTAAACTTTAAAAATTTCTCAATGTGTTTGCTGTGCGTCAAGCTAGGTACGTTTTCAAAAACGAAGAAGTCAATTTCAAAAGTTCGATTTAGACCGGCCAGAATTCGGGCATAGTCTTGTGGAAGCTTATGTCTTGGATCTGAATCCGTCTGGTGTGCATTACTTCTTGAAAATGATTGGCATGGAGGACCACCAATTATTCCCATTGGTGGAGACTCTGACCGACGCTTCCATTCAGATACGATCTGAGGCACTTTTATTAACGAGAGATTAGCTATGAGGGCTTCAGATTCTGGATGATTGTATTGATGAGTCTGAATACAGGCTCGGTCTATATCATAGGCAAGCTTAATCAGGAAACCTGCATTTTTAAATCCTAGATCCATGCCTCCTGGACCACAAAACAAGCTAATAAGACCTGGTTGATTAGTCACGCACAGTTCCAATCACGAATTATATTTGTTTGTCAATGTAGGAAGAACCCGATAGACAACTGTTGAGGAAGTCTCCGAGAAAGCACCAGTAGAAACTTGCCCTGTAGATTATAAAGTGCTACTTGCTCTCCCTCTTGAATAACCTGTAAAACATCCACTTCTTGAGCAGATCCCTCACCAAGCTGTCCTTTCCCTGCCAGCTCCAGTAGTTTATGAATAGCAGTCCCTAATTTGGCAACTGGCGAGGTAGGGAGTAGTGATGGCTGCCTATTAGCAGTCCAGACTTCACGCAAAGCACATTCCCTTAGAGAGATAAATCGACTAGGCGAGATACGCTTTATAGGGTGAATGGATGGAGTTTTAGGTAATACGCCAGGTTGAACCATTACATTATCTCTATAGCTGCTGATATGCCCAGCTAGGTCGTCGGAGGATGTTGAAAGTATCCAAGTATCGAATCTGGGCATCTGCCTCTAACGTTGCACGAGCAGCTGCCAGTAATCCAGAAGGGTTATGCCGATTCCACAAAGGATGGATGATAATCACTCTGCGATCGCCAATCTCAAAACCTGGCAGAGAACTAAACTCTCTTGGGATGCACGACTCGAAAGATTGGCAAAAATTGTCGCGTAGGGCAGTAGCAGTCTCTAACCAGTTATCTAGCTCTGGTGCTGAAAAATCTCCGTCTAAACCACACTGAAATTCATTAGTGGCAAGAACTCTGAGTAAAGAGATCCCTAATCTCCAATCGAGCAACCCGTGATAGATCAGGACTTACGCAACTGTCACACGCGATCGCAAGTTGGAAAAAAGCAGCAAAGTGTGTAGTCCAGGGAGTTGTAGGGCTTACCCAGCAAGGAGTGAACCTAACTTACCTTGTCAAGACCCCGCAATCGTGCTGTGGAGTG
>DATNQT010000330.1:0-2794 GCA_036703885.1 Candidatus Sericytochromatia bacterium | reverse complement strand
CGTTTTCTCGATGTAGTCTAAAATCTGCTGGTACACCTCTGGATTACTTTTCGGATGAAGAATAATTTGGACTTTACCTCCAGCATCAGGTAGCCAGAACATCAAGCGACCATTTTCAGCAAAATCAAAGGTACTGATGCGGTCTAGATCGACCACATAAGTATTGCGATCATAAATGAATTTAATCCAATGGCGCTTCATAAGCGTAGACTACTTCAATGTCACGATGAGACGCCGGAATTTGGAGGTTTAGTCGCAGACAAGCAGGATAGAGAAGATATAGAAATCTTTAATAACAAAGCATGAGGGAGTTTAGGCTAGTGAATTATCTGCCTAGGGCAGCGCAGTGTGCCATAAACAGGAGCAAAACCGTCCCTAAAGGAGATTAAGCCTTAGTTCCCTTAAACACAAGCTATTTAGCGGGGAAATTGCAAAAAAGCTTCATAAAACAAGTACCTTTAAACTTTTAATGCTCAGTCCTCTAGTCTCACCGTAGAGACGCTGATATTTGGCGTCTCTACAAAGGACTCAACTGTTGTCAGAGATAAGGTAACCCCTTACACAAGTCGTGAATGCCATACTGACACCATTTCACACAAGCTATGCCATACCAAGATAGCGATCGCTCTTTTAGAGAGTCTACACCTGATGCCAGGGGTTATCTTAGCCAAAAGCGATCGCAATGGCTTGCACGAGCTTAATAATTTCAAACGTCACAAAAATACTGAGGATGACTGTAACTAAATTATTAAGAAGAGGTGTATTGCCATAGCCGAACAAAGAAGCAGCAAACTTGAGCACTATAATAGCTAGCCCGATAATAACGGCAATTTGCATGGGTGTCATAGTTCTTTTATCAATTAACGCTCAACAATGAATGACTGTATCAAAGATCCGAGGCAATTAATTCTTACGAAAGATGTTTTCGGGTCTTTCGCCTGGTTTTCTGGTTGATATAGCAATCCTATTTGAGTTGTGAGCTGCTAGGGGTTCAGATCCCCGACTTCTTAGAGAATCGGGGATATCGACATTCACGCGCGATCGCACCAACCGCACTGGTAGCTGGTGTTAGGGCTGATTGGCTTTAGTAAGCTTAAGGAAGAAGGCGATGTTCCTTTGGAGCCGCTTCGCTAACGCTGTTTACTATCTGAGGTCATCAAAAAACAACACAGCTCTAATCGTACAAGACCTATCAGTCTATTAGAGAGGGTCAAGCGCTTAAAAGTCAATGGTTGAAACAATTATTGTTTTTCTCATCATTGGGCTGATTATCACTGGTATTTTAGTCAATCCCATCCTAATTAAACGGCGGCGAAATCGTCTCAAACATCGTCCTTTTCCTCCACTTTGGAATGCCATTATTGAAAATAATCTTTCCATTTATCTTCAGTTTTCTCCCACTGAACGAAGACGACTTCAGGGACATATTCAAGTGTTCTTAGCCGAAAAACAATTCATTGGCTGTGGAGGCTTACAGGTGACGGAGGAAATGAAGCTGATTGTTGCTGCTATTAGCTGTTTACTCTTGCTCAACGAGCGAGGGAAGTACTTCCCTAAACTCCGTTCAATTCTGGTTTATCCAAGTGCTTATATTGTGAATGAAACAGCTTCGATTGGGAATTACGTTGTTGAGGAAAGGCGCGTGGCAAGGCTAGGGGAATCTTGGACAACTGACCAAGTGGTACTCTCTTGGGAACAGGTGAAACAAGATACTTGCAACTGGAGGGATGGACATAATGTTGTGCTTCATGAATTTGCCCATCAGTTGGATCAAGAAGATGGTAAGGCTGAGGGGGTTCCTATTTTGCAGCACAACTCAGACTATTCTAAGTGGGCGCAGGTGATGACAGAACAATATCAGCAACTCTGCAATGATGTTGAACGAGGCGTAAACACGGTAATGGATAGCTATGGTGCAACAAATCCCGCAGAATTTTTTGCTGTAGCGACTGAGACATTTTTTGAAAAACCGCACCAATTGTTGAAGAACCATCCGGCACTTTACGAGCAACTACAACGTTACTATCAGCTCGATCCCAGGCAGTGGGTTTAGAAATGGAGGCAGTTGCTTCAATTAACCAGTCCCAGCTGCTTCCAGGTTTGGAGATTACACTATTGGAAGAAGCCTTCCGGCGCAGTGGGCAAATGAATTATGGCAAAGTGAGTGCCTGCTTGTTGTCTCAGTTTCAATCTTGAGTACTTCTACCGTTCATCCTCCACACCTAAGTAACTCTTGGCTTATGTCCAGATTTCTCGTCACCCAGTACCAAGCCGAAGTTAAAAAAATCATCCAGTACGGCGGTTCTCGCAAAGAAACTGCGATTCGGGGAGCGTTTCAAAACCTGCTGAATGAGTATTGCAAGACGCGAAACTACTTGCTAATTCCTGAACTGGACTTTAAGACTCGATTTGATACGGTAGTCTATCCCGATGGCACGGTGAAGGATGCTATTCGGCTAGAGCATGGCTGGTGGGAAGCTAAAGACCAGTATGACAATTTAGACGAGGAAATTGAGAAGAAATTTGCTAGGGGTTATCCTGACGAAAATATTCTGTTTGAAGACTCGCAGACGGCAGTTTTAATCCAGCATCGGGAAGAGGTTGCTCGTGTCTTGATGAAAGATGCGGATGGGCTGGATCATCTGCTGAACACGTTCATTGATTATGAGCGTCCAGAGGTTCGGGACTTTCGGGCGGCAATTACCAGGTTTAGAGAAGATATTCCTTATATTCTGGAAGCGCTGCGAGACATTATTAGTCAGCAAGAAGACAGCAACACAGAATTTCGCAACCG
>DATNQT010000329.1:0-21710 GCA_036703885.1 Candidatus Sericytochromatia bacterium | reverse complement strand
CGTTGAGCATCCGTCAGTTCTGGATATTCATCAGGATTGTAGTAGTACCGCGCCCAAGCCGAAGGGTGAGGCGAATATTTGTAGAACAGAGTGCGACGTTCGTGGCTCCCTTTCCAAGGTAGAGTGCCGTGGGTTAGGGCTTCGGTAAATAAGATTGCGGTTCCGGCTTTGCTAGTTACTGCCTGTACACAGGGATGAGGCTGTTCTAAATCCTGCAACTCCTTGGGTAAAGATAGGTTGCTCTTGTGGCTGCCTGGTATACAGCCAAATCCACCCTCACCTGGATACACGTCTGTCAGGTTGTACGCAACAGCAAGCAAGCCGTTGTACATTTGTCCATTTTTGTAGCTGTAATACTGACAGGGATCGTAAGGAGTGCCGCCGCCGTGGAGGCTACTGCCAATCGGTCCCTTTCCTTGGCGAATGATGTGGACGTAGTCGTGATCCAAGCGAAAGTTGGAGCCGAGCAAGGAAACGAGATAAGGGGTAATGCGGGGGTTGTCGATTAAGCCTCGAAAGGGAGTGCCCCACGGTAGCAAGCTATCAAAGCGCAGGCAAGACAACCCTGGCTGATCCACATTGGCAATCTGCTGGTCGAGCTGCTGATTTAGGGTTGCTATCTCTGCCACACTCAGGGCATCCTCCACCACCAGAAACCCTTGCAGATCGAACAGGTAGCGTTCAAGCTCGGTCACTAGTTAAGCTCCGTTGTCACTCATCAGAACAGTCGAAAGTGCTGAGTGCTGGGTGCTGGGTACTGATTAAGGGAAGAGACTTTGATGTTTTTGTTGGGCTACTACTCATTACTCAGCACTGCTGAACTTTACGATCACGGGTCGCCTCTGTGCCGCACTTTAGTTCTCTCTAGAGGCAGCTGAGGAATAACCCCCATCAATAGGAGCGTCAGGAGTTGAAATCAAATCGGTCATCGCTTCTGACAGAGCTTTCGGGTCCATGAAGACTACTTTGGAATTAGGGCTTTCACCTAATTTTTGATTAGCCTCTACAAAGCGTTGAGCGACTAGAAACTGCAAGACTTGGCGACTATTGGGCTGACCCTGTAGAGCTTTTGAAATAATCTCGATCGACTTCACCGTGCCTTCCGCTTCGGAAATTGCAGCTTGTTTCTCAGTCTCAGCCGCTCGCGCTCGTGCCAATGACTCCAAAACATTTTGTGGCGGTTTAATCTCTTGCAACTCGACGCGAGTTACTTTTACTCCCCAATTCTTAGTAGCATCATCTAGTTGACGTAACAACTGTCGATTCAGGTCTGATCTGGAAGCATAAGTCTGAGACAATTCCAGCTCTCCAATCATAGAACGCAACGTGGTTACAACCAAATTTTGGATTGCTGTCTGTACATCATCAACGTTGTAATACGCTTCCTTGAGATCCAAAACTTTCCAGAATACAACAGCGTCTACTTCGACAGAAATATTGTCTTTGGTGATTGACTGCTGGGGTTCAATGTCCAAAACCTGCTCGCGAACTGTCTCTTCCACCGCAATTCTGTCAACGAAAGGAATGATGTAGTTAAGACCGGGATCTAGTTTTTTATGAAATTTGCCCAGGCGTTCCACTAAGGCTTCGTTTCCCTGAGTGACAATTTTTGTAGAACCGATGGTATAGCCAATGATGACTAAAATCATTGGGGCAAGGATGGAAATGATGGGGTCCATAGTTTGTATTCTCCAGCTAGGACGTTAATAGATTAACTAATGTTGTGGCTTGGAATTTTTCTTAAAACTCTCTCCCCTAGCGGGGCTAAAACAAGTATATTCGCCTAATTTCAACTTTAACTGTTTCCTCCTTTATTTGAATGGTATCTGCTGTCAGGACGCTGCGTTTGATAGAAAATCACTTTTTGAGCTTGGAGGGAGTGAGGCGTGAGCCTAACCAAGCCTACTATCTTCCTGACGCTGGTGAGGGTTTAGTAGCCTCTGGTGTTAGGTAAGGGTTTAGTACTCTCTGGTGTTGGTGAGGGTTTAGAACTCTCTGGCGTGGGTGAGGGTTTAGAAGTCTCTGGTGTTGGTGAGGGTTTAGAAGTCTCTGGTGTTGGTGAGGGTTTAGAACTCTCTGGCGTGGGTGAGGGTTTAGAACTCTCTGGCGTGGGTGAGGGGCTAGAGCTGTTTGGTGTTGGTGAGGGTTTAGAACTCTCTGGTGCTGGTGAGGGGCTAGAGCTGCTGGGTATTGGTGAGGGTTTAGAGCTATTTGGCGTGGGTGAAGGTTTTTTAGCTCCAGCGGAATTTTCCGATTTGAGCTGCCATTCTGACATCGGGCGATTTACGGCATATTCAAAGTCTATCGGTACTAAAAACACGTTCAGCGGCTGAGGCTTCTGAGAGGATGGGTCTACCTGAGCATATAAGAAACTGCGATTAAAGTCAGGCTTGCCTAAGATAAGTTGATGAGTTTGCTGATTTTTCAGTTGTACTTTCACAACGGCGGTGGGTTTGTCTAATCCATACTCTTGGAGTTGATTAGCTTTGATTGGGAAAGAGCGATCGCTTTTTCCCTCCACTAGCAAGTTCGACAAAAAGGCAATAGAAGCATCACTAGCTGGGACATCATTAGGCGTCTTCATCTGCCAAGCCGTTTCTTTTCCACTCACTCGCTCAAATTCCAACGTCTCTTCACCCATGTAAATCGTCAAGGACTGAATCTGGTCTTCTTTAAAGGAAAAAATGGGTCGCTTTGTTGTTTTAGCCGCTTCCCGCTTTTGCGCACCCTGAATTTCAGAGTAATAAACAAAGCCACCTAGTAATATTGCTGTGACTAACAAAATCAAAGTTGTTCGCTGTAGCTTCATAATCTTTAACACCTTATCGCCGTCGCCACCACACCACTCCAGCTGTTGTAAAGCCGACTAAAGGCATAATTACAAGCGCCATCCAACCGAGTGCCCCAGCTTGCACAGGTTGCAGATTAATGCGGCGGTTTTTTGGTTCTTTAGGACGAATTGAAAGGGCTTGCTCATCCCGCTTGCTTAACCAACTGACGGAGTTGAGAAAGACATCTCCATTGAGTTGCTGCTTGAACCAACCATCCGTAGCAAAGTTGGAGTTTCCATAAACAATTAGTCGAGCCTCAGATGTCTTTTTAGTGTTTTTTTCCTGACTTGCTGATGAAGCAGAGGTTTTGGGTTGCCCGTTGCTAGAAGGTGTGGGTGATGCCGAGGGGGTGGTTGTCGCTTGAGCGGTGGGTGAAAGTGAGGGTGAGGGACTGGTTTCAGCTCGATTGCTTGGTGTGGATGAGGGCGAGGCACTAGCTTGAGTGCTTGGCGTAGGTGATGCTGAAGGGGTGGTCGTCACTTGAGTGCTTGGTGTAGGTGATGCTGAAGGGGTGGTCGTCGCTTGAGTGCTTGACGTGGGTGAGGGCGAGGGAGTGGTTTGAGACTGGGTAGTAGGCGTAGGTGACGCCGATGGACTTGCCTGAGGGGTTGGCGTGGGTGATGCTGAAGCCGCTTGGGCTTTGCGGCTTAAGGCGACACCTAGCATTAATGGTCCAGGGCGATCGCTTTTTGGATCAAACTGCAACGGTTGTTTTTCCGGATTGCTCTCTCCCCAACTCTGCTCATTAGTCGTAACTAAAACCGTTTCCTTAATGCCGTCTACTGGTTTTGTTGTTACAGGGCGTGCTAACGGATAGAAGGAATATCCTTTCCCAAAATCTCGTGTTATTGGATGGTTGCCATAGTTAGTCACCAGTGGCGTAGCAGGACCAAGACCAATTGAACGCCCCTGACCTGAGGCGTCAATTACAATCTGACGTTCCAAGTTGACGCCCCAATCTGTTAATAAATTATCCAGTCCTAGATTCGTTTCCGGGTCTACCATCAATAGCAGACTACCGCCAGTTGAAAGATAATTCTTTAAAGCTTGAGCTTCTCCTGGAAATAGCGCCCGTTTAGGTCCGGCGACAACGACGATTGAAGCATCTTCAGGAACGTCTGACCGTTCAGCTAAGGTTAGTGGTTGAGCAATAAAATTTTTCTCTTTTAGGGCACTTGCCGCCTCAGAAAGTCCACCTTCCACCTGCTCTAGAGGTCGTTCTCCATGACCTTGGAGAAAATAAACCGTATCCGTGCGATCGCTTGTTAGTTGTTCAATACCATTAGTTAGTTTAATTTCCGAAAGACGTTGGGCATCGTTCACCGTCTGCAACAACTTTCGTTCCGGACCATATTCCAGGTAAACTTCTCCCTGCCCCTTAATCTTAAATTTCTGAGCTAGTGAAGGTTTTACTTGCGGGTCAACAAATTCATATTCCAATTTCGACCCATACCGACGGTAATTGTTCAGCAAATCCCGGTCTGCTGGATTGGGCTTAGGGTCAAATATCCAAACCTTCACCGACTGCTGTAAATTTTTCACCACCCGTTGCGATAGAGGGGAAAGGGTAAATAGCTGATTTTCCGTTAAGTCTATTCGCTGGGCATAGCGAACGCCTAAAAAGTTAACCAGCCCCAAAATCACCAACATGGCTAGCGTGGCAACGATCGCATTTGTCCCTACCTGCGTAGAACGGCGTTTCCAAAAGCCTGGTGATAAAGCCCCTAAAAATATGAGCCAAAATCCAATAATCGCCAGTCCAGCAAATAGCAACCCTAACGATACTGGCGACCAGTCATCTGCGACAACCTTGGCGGTTATACCCATAATGCTCAGAATGGGACCGAGCCAAAACAGGTAGATTAAATAATTTTTATTTTTGATAGCTTTCATATTGGCAGTAGGCGGTCAGTTAATACTTAAGATACGCCTTGGCATTACGCGACTTGGCATCCTCCGGGTTTAAGGAAAAAGACCAACCTAGCGCATTAACGATGGCAGCACGCACGTCATAAGGAATGTCTGGATTACTCAGAGCTTTGAAAACTTGCTCATCGAGACCCTTTTCCCATGCATATTTAACGATGTCAACGTCTTGATAGGCAGTGGCGAAGTCGGTACTCGTCAACGGCGAATCAGCCCGAACCGATGGCGCAGTTAAAAAAACACAACAAGTGACGACTGTTAATACTATGACCTGCCGCGTGTGCTTGTACAGCGATTGAGTTTTCCTAAGCATGGTGAATCTCGATCTACGAACGCTGGAAGCGCAAGGCATCAATGGACTGAGCAGTTAGAAATAGTCCAAGGATGATGTAACTGGCAAACAAAATTAGACTACTGGTATCAAGCACGCCCTGTACCAGGTTGGTATAGTTTTCCAGCAACGACAAATGACCCAACGCTTCCCCCCAAGCTCCGCCGATGTTTTTAGCAATCAAGTCAACGAGCCAGAGTCCTAACATTAGCGCAAAGGTGAGGATGGCTGCCAGAATCGTGCTGTCCGTCAGGGAGGAAATGAACATCCCTAGCGAGAGAATGGAAGCAGCTAGGAGAATCAATCCCGCGTGAGCCAGTAAGGGTACGCTTGGGGGGACTGGAGGATTAGCTGCACTAAGAGCGATCGCTTCATAAGCTAGTAAGGGCAATATCATAACCGTAAAAAACGTTAGCACTCCCAACAATTTCCCTACCGCTACTGCCCAGTTTGTCACGGGTGAGGTTGCCAACAGTTCTAATGTTCCCCGCTTGCGTTCCTCCGCATATAATCCCATTGAAAGAATCGGTAGCACAAACAAAGCAAGAGAACCCATAACGCTCAAGAAAAAGCGCAAGAATTCATAGGCGACATCCATAGGTGGAGTTGGCACACCCATTTGGTCTCGCGCCGCCACTTCTTGAATTAGTCCGTCTGGACTCAGAAGAATGGCTACGAAAAAGAAGCCAGACAGCAACCAGTAGATGCCCGCAACCACATAAGCCAAGGGCGAAGCAAAATAGCCCTGCAATTCCTTGCGAAAAATCGCCAAGATGTTACTAATCATTCTTTTATCTACCCTCCAATAGCTGTCATAAAGTCTCTTTCCTCACTCAGTTCACAGTGAGCGTTCGACTGAGCGCTCACGCCGAATTCTTGTCGAACTGCACTCAGCACTTCCAAGACACTCAGCACTCTCAAGACACAGGAATAGAAGATTCAGAAGACTCTTCCTCAGTCCCCAAGCCCCAGTCCCCAGTACCTACATCCTGCATTGTCAATTCTAAAAAGACATCTTCCAGTGTGGCGCGAGTGCGTCGCATCTCATGTAATCCCAAACCTGCTCCTATTGTGACAGCTGCAATATCCCGTCCCGGTTCCGCGCCCGGTGTTGAAGTGATGCGAAGTAAGGAACGATTAGGTGGTAAATCCTCAACAGGAACGATTTCTACTAAGCAGATTCCGGGTAATATTTGCAATAATTTTTGTAACTTGATGGCATCGCCGTCTACCTCTACCTCATAGCCCGACCCTCCGGCTAAATGAGCCATCAAATTTTCAGGGGTATTGGTTGCCACTATCCGACCCCGGTTGATAATTGCCACGCGGCTGCAAGTCATGCTGACTTCTGGCAGGATGTGGGTTGAGAGGATAATTGTGTGTTCGCCAGCAAGACTTTTGATCAAATTACGAACATCGATGATTTGCCGGGGGTCGAGACCGACCGTGGGTTCATCGAGAATAATCGCGGGGGGGTCGTGAACGATCGCCTGGGCAATACCAACGCGCTGCCGAAATCCTTTGGAGAGTTTGCGGATGAGTATTTTGCGCTTTTCTGTTAGGTTACAACGGACAAGGGCGGATTCAACCCTAGGAGTGCGATCGCCTGCCGAAACGCCTTTGATTCGGGCGACAAAATGCAAAAATCCCTCAACCGTCATATCCGGATAGAGGGGCGGCATTTCTGGTAAATAGCCAATCCGTCGTCGTACTGCCATAGAATCTTCATGAACATCGTAGCCAGCAATACGAGCCGTGCCACTAGTTGCTGGCAAATATCCAGCCAAAATCCGCATAGTAGTCGTTTTTCCGGCTCCATTGGGTCCTAGGAAGCCCAAGATTTCCCCAGGTTCAACCTGGAAGGTGACATCCTGAATTGCTGAGGTGGAACCGTAGATTTTGCTGAGATGTTCGACTTCAATCATAAGTTTTAGTCCTTTGTTATTTGTTATTTGTTGTTTGTTGGCAAGCTAACAGCCAATAACCAATAACCAATAACCAACAACCAATGATATGGTTCAATCCACTCTTTTCGTCAACCCAGTAACTGGTAAGGATGTCGGTGCAGGTTCCTCCAATGCTCCGTTTAAAACATTGACAAAAGCTCTTGTTTCTGCTAGGGCGGGAGCTACCATCAAGCTAGCACCCGGAACTTACAATGCCGCTGGAGGGGAAGTATTTCCCCTAGTTATTCCCACTGGGGTGATGGTGCTGGGGGATGAACCCAGTAAAGGTAAGGGAATTCTCATCGTTGGGAGTGGGAAATATACCAGTCCCTCATTTTCCAATCAAAATGTCTCGATGCGACTGGAGTCTGATGCCCAATTACGAGGAGTTACGGTTACCAATCAGGGAGAAAAGGGGACGGGGGTTTGGATTGAATCAACTTCACCCGTAGTGGCAAATAATACTTTTACCAATTGCGGTCGGGAGGGAATCTTTGTTAGTGGGACAGGGAAACCCTTAATTCTTGATAATGTCTTCGTTGCCAATGCCGCCAGTGGTATTTTTTTGGTACGCAATGCCAAAGGAGAGGTACGCCGCAATATTTGTCAAAAAACGGGTTATGGCATTGCGATTAGTGACTCGGCAGCACCTTTGGTAGCAGATAACAAACTGATGGGTAATAGTGCGGGAATTTTTCTATCCCGTGAGGCGCGACCTGTACTGCGGAACAATTTGCTTGAGAAAAATACTACAGGTGGTCTGATAGTTACGGGCAATGCCAAACCGGATTTAGGCAGCAGTCAAGACCCAGCAGGTAATATTCTGCGGGATAACGGTCAGTTCGATTTGCAAAATAGTACGTCTTTGACCCTAGTTTCGGTAGGAAATCAGCTCAATCCAGCAAAAATACAGGGTTCGGTGGTGTTGGGTTCGGCACAAGTTCCCCTCCCAGCGATGGGACCGGGTCAGTTCAGCGATTTGGGCGGTCATTGGGCAACGGCATTTATTCAGGGATTAGTTAGCAAAGGTGTGATTCGTGGCTTTCCGGATGGCACGTTTAAGCCAGAGGCGAGTATTACTCGTGCTGAGTATGCGGCAATTATTGCTAAGACGTTTGATTTACCCCGACAACGGGGGACGGGAACGGGTACGTTTTCGGATGTGACGGCTAATTTTTGGGCGTCGGCAGCCATAACCCAGGCGGCAAGTATGGGTTTTGTTTCGGGATTTCCGGATGGGACGTTTCGCCCCCAGCAAAATTTGACGAGGGTGCAGGCGCTGGTATCGTTGGTGAGTGGTTTGGGGTTAACGGGGGGTAATCCTAACTTGCTACTGTTTTACACCGATCGCGCTCAAATTCCCAGTTATGCTACAGAAGCAATCGCAACGGCGAGTCAAAGACGATTGGTGGTGAATTATCCTAAAACCGAGCAGTTGGAGACGATGCGATCGATTACCCGTGCTGAGGTGGCGGCGTTGATTTATCAGGCATTAGTGGCAACGGGACGGGCAGATGCGATCGCTTCTCCATACATTGTCAATCCTGACTCGTACAATCCCTCCTTTTCCGATATTCAAGACCATTGGGCGGGTGATTTTATTCGTCCCCTTGGTAGTCTTAACTTAGTTACTGGTTTTGCTGATGGCAGCTTTAAGCCTGATACACCAATAAATCGGGCGCAATATGCTGCCTTGGTGGTAAAAGTGTTTAACCCGACCTCGATACGCCCTGTTGCTCAGTTTATCGATATCCCAGCTGATTTTTGGGCATTACCTATGATTACTCAAGCCTATTGCGGTGGCTTCCTTTCCGGGTTCCCCGACCAAACCTTCCGCCCACAGCAGAATTTACGGCGACTTGAGTTGATTACCTCTTTAGTGAGTGGGCTTTCTCTACCTAGTGCGGATGTGAAAGTCTTGGAAATTTACGAAGATCGCGATAGTATTCCTGCTTATGCTAGATCAGCCGTCGCTGCCGCCACTGGGGCAGGTATTATCGTGAATTATCCCACACCAGCGCAGTTAGAACCAAAACGAGAAACGACACGCGCTGAGGCGATCGCTTCTATGTATCAGGCGTTGGTTAGGACAGGCAGAGTGAGTGCAATTAGCTCACCTTATATTGTTTCAATGCTGTCGAGTTGAGGGCTGATGAGGGAGCAAACCACAGATCTAGCCATTGCCTATGCTATTGCCTTACTCAGTCACTATAAATTTGAACTGAGAGGTTACAAGGCGGAAGAATTAGTCAATCTGTGGCTGAGAAACTATCCGGCAAATTGGGTGCGTCTAGGGGTGATTGAGGCGCTGTATCTGGGACGTTATAAAGCCGTTTCTGTTGAGCAAATCTTAGCGGTTTGGGGACGACGCGGACAGCCGATTTATCGCTTTACCCACGAATTTGAGCGACTGATTTCTCGTAAGCTTCCCCAAAATCTGACGACACCCCTTAACCCCAGTTCAACTCACGTCAGTCAGGAAGTGAACCTACCACAGGTAAATCCAGCTTCCTCTGAACTCATTAATGAACTAATCAGTGTCAAGAAAGAGGCGAGTACCTCCTTACTTGAGGAAAACGCACAAGAGGATGCATCTACTGTTCAACAAGATACTCTGCCTCCAGCAACGACTTCCCTTGAAGACTTGACGGAAATACCTGTTGAGTCAGATGCCCCTGTCCTACAGTTCATGAGGAATGTGGGTGCTACTCCCAGTTACAATGCAGATTGGTCGCGCTGTGAGGTCAGCAAACAACCCATTGACCAATTCACCCCACCACCAGACGCTTCCGGTTTTTACCTCAAGCTCAAGGCTGTCCTTCAGCAGCAAGATTTACCGCCAGCCAATGTTGTAACCTCAGTTATGGATGAAGGTGAGTCCCATCCAATTGTGACCTAGCTGATGTGCGATCGCGCAGCAAGAATGGATTTGGCAGTCCTTAGGCTTCTGCTATTGTGGCAAGCATAAGATTAGCGGAATCTAGTAAGTGATGGATTGGATTGTCAAACAAGTACAGCAAATCCTGAGTGGTTTATCTCTTATATTTACGACCCAGCTTTTTGTGATTGGGGATAAGCATTTATCTCTCAGCTCGATTGTTGTACTGATTCTGCTAGGATTAGCTGCCTTCGTTGTTTCTCGCGTTATCAGTGAGTGGATTAAGCGGGGGCTATTGGTACGGATGGGAATGAGTCGGGGAAGCCGAGAAGCTGTTGCGGCAGTCATTCACTATCTTTTAGCCGCCTTAGGGTTTTTAATTGTTCTCCAAAGTGCTGGTATCAACCTCAGTTCTCTGACTGTATTAGCTGGTGTATTAGGGATTGGGTTAGGCTTCGGACTACAGAATCTAGCGAGCAATTTTATCAGTGGCGTGACGCTACTTGTTGAACAACAGATTAAAGTGGGAGACTTTATTGAAGTTGATAAGTTATCAGGAACTGTAGAGAAAATTTCTATCCGCTCTACCATTGTTCGTACCATTGATGGCGTTTTTGTCATCGTTCCCAATATCCGTTTTGTTGAAAATAATACTATCAACTGGAGCTATCAAGACCCAAAATGCTGTATTCATATTCCAGTTGGGGTGGCTTATGGAACTGAGCCTGTATTAGTTACAGAGGCACTTCTCGCCGCTGCCCGAATGGAATCTGGTGTTTTATACAATCCTTCTCCCAAAGTGTGGTTTAAAAGTTTTGGAGATAGTTCTTTAAATTTTGAACTATTAGTTTGGATTGATGAACCCGAAAATAGTGACCCAATTAAAAGTGCTTTACACTTTCAGATTGAGCATGAATTCCGCCAACGGGGCATTGAAATTCCTTTTCCGCAACGAGATGTGAATATCCGCTATCCGGAAGCATTAGGTGCTTGGTTTGACAAAGATACGTCAGGCGAGGGAGCCAATGGCAAAGTCCACTCGTACAAAACTACTCCATCAAAATCCAACAAGTCAGCTCCTAAATCACTGAGTAACTGGACTCTCCGCGATCTACTGCGGCGGGTAACTTACTTTGAAACTTGTACAGATTTAGACTTACGGAAATTAATTGAATACGGCTATCGACAACTGTTTCCGGCGGGGCAAATTGTTTGTCAAGAAAATGACCCAGGGGATTCTTTTTATATTATTCTGACTGGCTCTGTAGAAGTCTTTTCTCAACGAGCTGAGAAATATATTGCTACGATCCACGCAGGAGAGTTTTTTGGAGAAATGTCTTTACTCTTGGGCACGCCTAGCTCGGCAACAGTTCGGACTTTGGAAGATTCGATTCTGTTTGTTGTAAGCCACAATGATTTACAGCAACTTTTGGTAGATCATCAGGAATTAGCTGATGAGATTGCTCAAAAATTATCTGAACGTCAGCAAGCGTTACGGAACTTAGGATTACTCGATGAAGGAGCGTCAGAAGAGACTCCTTTTATTCGGATACGCAAACAGATTCAAACGCTTTTTGGGATTTAATCTCAGGACTGACAATGACTTCCTAGGAAAATAGCCGCTAGGTAGTAGGTTCTAGCTCTAACTTGAGTCTAAAACCTAAAACTTAAAGCCTACAAACTACAACCTACAACCTTATGAGGACCAGCGCCAGTTATAACGATTCCACTGATAAATGCCTTGAATCTCGTACTCGCCGCCATTGTCAAAGCGGATAACGCAGCTATAGTACGAGTTATCTGTATCTGTACGCTGAGAAAGCTGAACAACTGTGCAAGTAAACCATTCCCGGCTACAGGGACCCTCGTCTTGTACCCACTCCCAAAGCCCATTGGAGACTTCGATGCGATCGCCTACTTTCAGCCTTAAACTCTCTGATGAGGTTTCCGCTTCAAAATATTGCGCCAGATGCACGGGTTTGATACGGTTGAGCCATTGGGGACCATAGGAATCTCGAATAAACTGCACTGTTCCTGAGTTGCGATCGTGCAGCCAATCGTTGAGTAATTTGATTTTCCAGGGACGCTCTTGTTTTTCCTGTTCCTTGACAAATTGCAACAGAGCTTGACGCTGTTCTGCCGTTAGTTCGTCTAAAGGATTCCCTATCTCGCCATCCGAATCATCATTTGCCGATGAGACTAGCGCTTCACGAGTCACCGACGCAACAACCAGTTGCAGCAAAATTTGTTTTTGCTGGTCACTAAGCGGACATAACGCCGTCTCACATTGAATAAAAGCTACTTTTAGAACGGCTTCAATCTCTGCTGGGGTCATTGGTCATTAGTGATTAGTCATTGGTTAGTGGTCATTGGTTCTTAGCGACGGACAGACAACGGACAAACAACCAATGACGAACTTGATTTCAAATCTTAACAGCACTACCAAAGAAAGTTCGCTTGCTATTCGCGATAAGCTGAGGGTTGGATTTCTTGGTAAACCTTAATTGCTGGTACGGCTTATGAAATTGCGGGGTTGGTTGGCTATCGTTACTGCTTCTTGTCTTTTATGGCTGGTCAGTTGGGTGTACGCTCCCACAGCATTAGCATTAACTCAGATTGAACTGTCAAACCTTTCTTACCATGAATGTCCCCCAGAGTTAGCACAAGGGACTGTAACAGCTGGTTCTAGCCAAGCTGCTACTTGTTTCCTAGTTACTGGCAAGGCTGATAACAAATCTGGCAAATTGGTCGTCAATGCTGACATTTTCGGTCGCATCTACGACGCCAATAACGAGCCAGTTTTTCAGAATCGCACTCGTTTGGGTTCAATTGAGGAAGTGCCACCGGGCGTCAGCGATTTTGAACTGAGAATTAGTGTTCCAACCAATCAACCAACGCCACTAAAGCTAAAGCAATTCAAAGCTGCTGGCTTTACGGGCAAAGTCCGCCGATGAAGGAGGAGGTTGGTTTTTCAAGAGCTAGCTCTTAAAACCAGTAATGATTCCTTAGACCTCAAAGTTTATATCTTCCTCAGCCTTTCCTGGTACAGCTATAGACTAGTGAACAACTGAGCTACGATTTGTAGAACTAGAATCGCCAGGATAGGAGAGATATCCAGACCGCCGAGGGGAGGAATGAAGGAACGGAAAATATTGAGGTAAGGGTCAGTAATTGGACTTAAGAAAGAAGCGACCTGGTTCATCCAGTTAACTGTGGGAAACCAAGTTAATAGAATTCGGACAAATATTAAAAGCAGATAGATGTTAAGAAAGTTGGCGAGACTGTTGGTCAGCAGATCTGTAGCACTCATGGATTGAAACGCTTCCTCGCAGAATAGTTAGGACAGGTTAAGCCTTGAAGTTAGTGTAACGGATATCATCGCGTTGTTGCTCACACCCAGACCCGCTAGGAATATTAGCAATGGCAATCGGGTCGCGTGTAGATATCCAACTTTAAGGATCGAGCGATCGCTCTAAGTCTAACTTTTCAGGATTTCCATTGACTGTACCCAGTTGCTGACGCACATCGTCAATTGCCATATTGAGCTGGGCGATTTTATCCTCCAAGCTGCGGCGTGCCACTTCAATACTTTCTTCTGCCTTGAGCTGGCGCTTTCTCCTCTTGAGTGCCTTAGCTTCTGGCAAGCTGGAATTAAGCAAAGGTTTCTCAGGGTCATCCTTGTCATTGTCGCGTTGAGCGGTAACCAAGGCTCCGATTACGCCACCGACCAAGCCACCAACTATGGCTCCAGCCAGAAACCCGCTTGTAAAACCATCGCGCTGACTCATCTTTCTCTTGTGCCCTTAATTTTTAAAACTCAACTTTCCTCAAGATTAACGGTTGGCTGACCCTGCTGCCTACAAAGGCGGAAACTAGACAGTGATGTCTACGTTCCAAAACTGCGATCGCCTGCATCCCCTAACCCTGGAACAATATATCCCTTACTATTGAGTCCCTCGTCAATCATCGCCGTGTACAGGGTCAACGCCGGATAATCTGAACCCAGTTTTTGCAAGGCTGGTGGTGCTGCAACCACACTGATTATCCGCGTCAGTGCTGGATCGATCCCGCGCCGAGTCAATTCTGCCATTGCCAGCATAATTGACCCACCAGTTGCCAGCATTGGGTCAGTAATTAAAACTCGCGTCTCAGGGTAGAACTGCTTGGGCAACTTATTCAAGTAACAGCTAGCTTCCAATGTTTGCTCATTCCGCACTAAGCCCAAATGGTAAATCGACGCCAAAGGTAGCAACGTCTGAGCGCCATCTAGCAACGCTAGTCCCGCCCGCAGGATTGGCACGACTACTAGTGGCACATCTGGACTCACCATCGTTGCAGGGCAGGGAGCCAAAGGTGTCTGTACCATGACTTCCTCAGTTGGCAACCAGTCACGAATCGCTTCATAGGTTAACCACCGTCCCAACTCAGTCATGGCGCTTTTGAATAAAGGCGGAGGTGTTGAAGCATCGCGAGCGACACCTAACCAGTGCTTAATCAGTGGATGAGGAGGAACGTAAACACGCAGTTGAAGAGTCATAGAAGGCTCTGTTTTAGGGGATGATAGCTTGAATTCCTGAATAATAATACCTGAGTTCGCTCGTAGAATCGGGAAAACTCTCTGATCAAGGGATGTTCATGGTTCATCAAAATAGGGTAGGGAGTAGGGAGTAGGGACTGGGGAAGCCAGATTTTGATGACAACGTTCGTGAGCTTCTGCTGAGGGTGCCTAATATAACTTGGTATTTCGGCTGCTCAACGCTACCGATTATTGCGAATAGTTTTTATTAGTGTTGACATTAATTATCAACAAGGATATATTGATTTTCAGTGTTCTCCTCTCATTAAGGATCGGCAGGTGGGACTAGTAAGCAGCAGCATTCTAGTCCCCACTTTCTTTTTTTAAGGGGCAGGAATCAGCTCTACTTCCAAAAGAAACGCTACACTCAGATCCGTTAACTAAATCCTTTTAAAATTGCTGACTTCTATGCTTGCTGCCTCCCAATCATTAAGCCATCAATCTAACTTCGTTTCAGAGACATCGGTATTTGATGCGATCGTCATCGGTTCGGGTATTGGGGGGTTAGTAACAGCAACGCAGCTAGCGGCGAAGGGTGCGAAGGTCTTAGTGCTTGAGAGCTACTTAATTCCCGGAGGCAGTGCTGGCTACTTTGAACGTGAAGGCTACCGATTTGATGTCGGAGCTTCAATGATATTCGGGTTTGGCACTAAAGGTACAACAAATCTACTTACGAGGGCACTCGATGCCGTCAATGTCAGCTTGGAGACAATTTCAGACCCTGTACAGATTCACTATCACCTGCCTGCTGGTTTAGAGCTGAAAGTCCATCAAGATTATGAGAAATTCTTGCAAGAACTGACGGCTTACTTCCCTCATGAACGCCAGGGAATTCGTAAGTTTTACGACGAATGCTGGAAGGTTTTCAATTGCCTGAATGCGATGGAGTTGCTGTCATTGGAAGAACCTCGGTATCTGACACGAGTGTTTTTCCAACATCCCTTTGCTTGCCTTGGGTTAGTGCAGTACTTACCTCAAAATGCGGGTGACATTGCGCGTCGCTACATCAAAGACCCGCAGTTGCTGAAGTTTATTGATATGGAATGCTACTGCTGGTCAGTTGTGCCAGCGGATAAAACGCCGATGATTAATGCAGGGATGGTTTTCTCTGATCGACACTACGGCGGCATCAATTATCCCAAAGGGGGTGTGGGGCAAATCGCGCAAAAACTGGTGGAGGGACTGGAGAAAGCGGGGGGGCAGATTCGGTACAAAGCCAGGGTAACGAAAATTCTTACAGAAAATGGAAAAGCGGTAGGCGTCCAGTTAGCTGATGGCAAGGTCTATCGGGCGAAACGGATTGTTTCTAATGCAACACGGTGGGATACTTTTGAGAAGTTACTGCCTGCTGAGGAGATGCCAGCGGCAGAGAAGAAGTGGCGCAAGCGGTACGAAAAGTCACCCAGTTTCTTGAGTTTGCACTTGGGGGTTGAGGCGTCAGTCTTACCACCCGGTACAGAGTGTCACCACATCTTACTGGAAGATTGGCAGAAGATGGAGGCAGGGCAGGGAACGGTATTTGTGTCAATTCCAACACTACTCGACCCGAATTTAGCACCAGAAGGTTATCACATTATTCATACATTTACACCCAGTTGGATTGAAGATTGGCAGGAGCTTTCTGCTAAGGAGTATGAAGAGAAGAAGGAAGAAGCCGCATGGCGAATTATTGACCGTCTAGAGAAGATTTTTCCGGGTTTAGATGCTGGACTAGACTACATGGAAGTGGGGACAGCCCGCAGCCATCGGCGCTTTTTGGGGCGCGAGGATGGAACTTATGGGCCGATTCCCAGCCGGAAGTTGATGGGATTGTTAGGAATGCCGTTTAACCGTACTTCAATTCCAGGACTTTATTGCGTTGGGGATAGTACGTTTCCCGGACAAGGATTAAATGCCGTGGCGTTTTCGGGGTTTGCTTGTGCCCATCGGGTGGCAGTAGATTTGGGATTGTAGATACGCTGTATTGTTAATCATTAAACTTTGATTTGAAGTTAATGATTGAAATTTACAAGATTTAGGGAATATCAACTCCAAATCGGTGAACCTTACTGGATGTCGGAAATTAATTTAGGCATTGGACGTGCGCCTTACCGGGATGGAAAAGTAGAGATTGAAGCGCTGTATTGGTACGACCAACAAGGAAATCGATATCTGACAAACGATGTGGTGAAGGGTTGAGCTAGAGCTAGGTGAAATCTGCACGATTTATTAAAAACTGTTTCGCGATTTGGTGACACTGAGCCATAAAATGGTATCTCGATAGTTTACAAACCAAATACAGCTAGTGAAGCTCTTTACTTACCACACCCCCGAACTGACTCCGAAAGATAAAGTTCCAGACTGTGCGATCGCCCTTGATATTCTCAGAGCTACAACTACAATCGCGACCGCATTAAATGCAGGTGCTGAGGCAGTTCAAGCCTTTAGCGATATGGACAAGCTGATGCAAGTCAGCGAAGAATGGCCAGCCGATAAGCGTCTTCGTGCTGGGGAACGAGGCGGTGCTACGGTAGCTGGCTGCGACTTGGGTAATTCTCCCCTTGATTGCACACCCGAACGAGTAGGGGGGCGGCGGTTGTTTATCAGTACCACGAATGGCACTCGTGCATTACAGCGCGTCCAGGATGCCCCAATCGTTCTGGCAGCAGCATTCGTGAATCGTCAGGCAGTAGTAGAGTATCTGATTGCACAGCAACCAGAAACCGTATGGCTTGTGGGTTCTGGTTGGGAAGGCAGTTTTTCTTTGGAAGATACAGCTTGTGCAGGTGCGATCGCTCATAGCCTTCTGGCACAACTCGACAATCCATTAGACGAACTGACGGGGAATGATGAAGTCGTTGATGCGATCGCTCTTTACTCGCAGTGGAAAGACCAGTTAGTAGCAATGTTTTACCATGCCAGCCACGGAAAACGCCTTCTGCGTCTCGATTGTCACGAAGATTTGAAGTATTGCGCCCAAACTGATATTTTAGATGTCCTGCCAATCCAAAAGGAACCAGGGGTTTTGGTTAAGAATGAATAATTAGCTTTAAAAGGAAGATGTTAGTTCTCGTCAACCAACCAATTAACATCTCGATACAACTGCGGAGGTATAAGACTCTGGGGCACTACCTCTCTAGGGTCTAGTTCACTTCTTTGGTGGCAGAGTAATCTCTGAACTAGAGGGTGAAGCATAAAAATTCCGAGCCATGTAACCAAAGGTAAGCCAGCTACACTACGACTAGCAAGCCATGACACAAAAAAATGAAACGAAGGTTCTTGTTTTATCCTTACTAGTCACAGCGGCTCTACTGGGGGCAGGTTTTTGGTGGTTTACCAATCATTCTGGAGCTAATCCTGATAGCTCAGTGAATTCCAAAAACGAGAAATCTGCTTCTCCAGAATCTGGTAAATTACAGGAGCGAGTAAGTTTAGGAGACAAAATTTTAATTGGAGCTGATATAACGGCTAGTAAACAAGCTGGTGTAGCAGCTTTTGCTAAGAAAGACTTTCCAGGAGCAAAAACTCAGTTTCAGGAATCATTAAAACAAAACCGCAATGAACCAGAATCATTAATTTACTTAAATAATGCCAATGTAGCTAATTCCAATCCTCTAAAAATAGCAGTCAGTGTGCCGATAGGTAGTAATTTAAATATTGCCAAGGAAATCCTGCGGGGAGTAGCTCAGGCTCAAAATGAAGTAAATAAGAGCGGTGGTATTAATGGAACACCTTTACAGGTAGCAATTGCCAATGATGAAAATGACTCGGAAATCGCCAAACAAGTTGCCGATGAGTTTGTTAAAGATCCAAGCTTTTTGGCAGTAGTTGGACATAATGCCAGTAATGCGTCTGTTGCTGCTGCTCCAGTTTATCAAAAAGGTAAATTGGTGATGATTTCACCGACTAGCTTTAGCAACCAACTATCTGGAATTGGTAGCTATATATTTCGTAGTGTCACTAATATTCGTTTTGTTGCTGAACCTCTATCTAAATATGCCGTTCAGACTGGGAACATCAAGAACATTGCCATTTGTTTTGATTCCAACGCTCCAGATAATGTGTCTTTTAAAGATGAGTTTATTCTGGCACTACCTGCTGATAAAGCCAAAGTAGTTAACATTAACTGTAATTTTGCGGCTGATAATTTTAACGCGAAAAATGCTGTTTCTCAAGCTATTAGCAACGGTGCGGATAGTTTGCTCTTGGCTCCTCATGTGGATAGAATTAACCGAGCTGTAGAAGTAGCACAAGCTAACAATGGACGACTAAAACTATTAGGAAGTCCTACTCTTTATACTATTCAAACAATTCAACAAGGGAAATCAGTATTTAATGGGATGGTGCTAGCTGTGACTTGGCATCCTAAAGCAATTCCAGGAAATTCTTTTGCAGAGAATGCCGTTAAACTTTGGGGTGGCGATGTGAATTGGCGTAGTGCAACGGCTTATGATGCAACTGAGGCAATTATTGCAGGTTTAAAGCAAAATAAGACTCGCGAGGGACTACAACAGGCGCTGTCTAACCCGGTTTTTTCCGCTAATGGCGCGACAGGTGCGGTACAATTTTTGCCCTCAGGCGATCGCAAAGGAAGAGCAATTCTTGTCCAAGTCCAACCTGGTCAAACTTCTAAAACGGGTTTTGATTTCGTACCATTAAAACCTTAGTTTCTCTCTTCCTTAAATGCAAGTCACATAAGGATTTCCCATTCCCAATTTCCAAAAACCAGGATTTTCCACCACAAGTACGAGAGAGCCACACGCTCTAGGGTTTTACTCCAGCCGAGCCTCCTTGCTGGCGATTATCGGGCAGCACTTCTACCTTGCCCTCCGGGTAAAGAACGACGCGGATAGGTGAATTATCTTTTCCTTCTAACGGGCTTACAAACGACGTGCCCGGTAAAGGGATAGCCACAGGTATATCCTTGCGTTCTAGATACTCTATTGCTGCATTGCCCAAAGGATCGATGCGTTGAATTGAACCATCCGCGCTCAACCACAGCGTGTACTCTAATTTTTGGGTCAAGCCAGAGGGTGGTTTCCATTGCCGCTCGAAATAGCTTCTAACTTCAGCAACTTGAGGAGTAGTATCAAACAGTCTACTATTTGCTGGATTAGTAGCCTGGGCAGACTCTGCTTGGTTCGGAGCGGCGGAGGAACGCCCGCTGCGCGTGTTAGACGGCGGCTCTGCCTGAGCGGTATCATTTGCCGGGGTAGGATTCGGCTTGAGGCTTGGCAAACTCGGTAAGGGAGGGGCTGTCAGTCCGCTGGGTATATTTGACCGAGTGGGAGCGCTTTCAGACGAAGAGCTGGAAGTACCCCTACCAGAAACTAAAGGAGGGAGAGGAGCCGTCCCACCCGAAACCGAAAGAGAACCAGAACGATTTGACGAATTAGCGCTCGTTCCCGCAGAAGGATCAACGGAAAGGCTAGAGCGTTGAGTTCCTGAGGCTGAATTGCCCATCTGAGAAGGTGGCAAGCTACCGATGGGAGGTGGCAAGGGTACGGCAGACGGTGGCGCTAACTTCGGAGAAGAGGCAAGAGCGGGTGGTACTGCTGGTGTTGGTAGGGGAGAAATTGGCAGTGGTGAAATGGGGGCTGGGGGCACTTGGGAGGCGAGCGGTATCTGTCCTGGGCTCGGTTGTTGACTTACTTTGGAGGTAGCGGTTTGCTGCTGATTAGGCTGGTTAAAGAATTTAACACCTGCCGCTGTTACACCAACTGCTAACAGTACTGCGGCTGCACTCGTCCAGGCAGGCGGAACCTGCTTCAAACTAAAGGATTTATTAAGCTTGGGTAATACTACGACCTCAGCTGCATATTCATCCAGAGCAGTTGCCAGATCAAATAGCTGGGTGGCACTTAGGAGAATGACGGGTCCAGATTCCTCAGTTGCCAGTTGACCCAGAAACAGCTCGTGGGCTAATAAACCTTTGGGTTGCAAATATATATCTCTAGGAACGCTCCGAGGTTTAAAAGATCGAACGTTATGGTCTGGAGTGCCGAGTGATGATGCGTCCAACCTGCCCTGTCCTTCCTCAAACGCTTGAGCAGTTCCCAAAGTTGAAAAATTGACAAACGATACTGGATTTGTTGTCGAGTCCCCGTTGGGGTACTCGTCCGGGGTTGAATTAGGAGCAGTAGCGGGTGTTCCAAGCGATCGCGGTAGTTGTGTTGAGGACAAATTGAGGAAGTCCTGCACGTAGCTGTTAACAGCCTCACACAAAATTTCTAGCTCTCCTGCATTGCCTCGGATTGTTACCCGTTCCTCTTCGGGCTGTCGCGGGTCATCAAAACGAAGCTCGAAGCGCAAATCTTTCATCAAAGATTGCCCTACCCAGCGAGACAGAGGTGAGCTTTTTGCCACAACTTCTAGCGTGCAGGTGGGGGGAGTATAGCGTCGTAAAACTGAATTAGATAAAGGCATGATATTAACAAAGTGTTCGTTGGTCATTGGTCATTAGCTTATAACTAAGGACTAAGGACTAAAGATTAGGATTTGAATAGGCTCGCCCAAATGTTTTTCAGCTTAACTCCTCGCTCCTCACGTTTAGGCGTCGATCGCATTAGTCTCGAACTCTCTCCAGCAATGCTAACCAGAGACGGCGATGACCATTGGGTCCACCATAAAACAGCAAATCGATCAGCAGTTTGAGAGCTAGTTGGGTGAGTACATCGGGCGATACATTTTCTCCTTGCTCCATGCGCTCTTGGTAAGTATTGCTGAACTTATCGAGATAATCTCCCAGTAGAGCAGCGCGATGGGGTTCACTGTTTTGTTCTGCCATTTGTTCGAGTAGAGTGACAGCACGGCGGATTAGTTCCTGATGCTGTTTGGCAAGGTGGCAAATGATTAGAACCAGCGATCGCGCTTCTTCCACATCTAGCTTTTTCCGCCCCCCTGAACTTTTGCGCACGGGGTTAGACTGACGCAGACGCCACAAACCCACCCGATCTGACACCACCGACTCTAAATTCAAGTCCGCTGCTGCCCGGAGCATTTCCTCAGAACCAATACCTGCCAAGGCTTCTAACCCTAGCAAAACTAAATCCAACTGGGTTTTGATGTTGTCCAGCTGCATTGAGTCTGGTGCTTGACCCAGAGGCAAATCCTCCCTCGAAGGAGTTTGTATGGCCGTCTTTAGAGTAGAGCGCATAACTTTAGAGTAGGTGACCAAATCAGGTTGGATGAGTGCAGTTACCAATCTTGAAACACGACTATCAGAGTTTACGGCAAGTTTCCA
>DATNQT010000328.1:0-3912 GCA_036703885.1 Candidatus Sericytochromatia bacterium | reverse complement strand
TTACGTAATGTTCTCAAGCAGAAGCTGCCCAACTATATGGTGCCCTCCAGCTTTGTGTTTTTGAATCATTTTCCCCTAACACCCAATGGCACAGTAGACCCTCTGGCGCTACCAGTTCCAGACGCTCTTAACCCGCAGTTGGAAACAACTTATGTTGCACCCCAAACTGAGCTAGAGCAAATTATCGCTACCGTTTGGCAACAGGTATTACACTTAGAAAAAGTAGGTGTAGAAGATAGTTTCTTCGATCTAGGCGGTCATTCCTTACTGATGCCTCAGGCTCAGAGTAAACTGCGCGAAGTGGTGGACAGAGAGGTTTCAATCAGTGAAATGTTTAAGTATCCAACCATCAGCTCTTTGGCAAAATATTTAAGTGAGTATCCAGAGGAAAAATCCTCTTTAGGGCAAAGTCAAGAGCGCGTTAAGAAACAAAAAGACGCAATCAATCGCCAAAAGCAAAAACAGCGCTTGCAAGGAAAGAATAAAAATGGATAGTTCTGAAACTTCCGACTCTAGAGCAGGTATCGCTATCATCGGCATGGCAGGTCGCTTTCCTGGTGCTAAAAATGTTGATGAGTTCTGGCAAAACCTACGCGATGGTGTGGAATCTATTTCTTTCTTCTCTGAAGAAGAACTAGAATCTTTAGGTATTGACCAATCAGTGGTGCGTGACCCCCGCTATGTAAAAGCAAGAGGGGTACTAGAAGATATTGAGTTATTTGATGCTTCATTCTTTGGGTTTAATCCTAGAGAGGCTGAAATCACAGATCCACAACACCGCATTTTCTTGGAGTCAGCTTGGCAGGCTCTAGAAAATGCTGGCTACAACTCAGAAACTTACGAAGGTTCGATAGGGGTTTACGCAGGGGCAGGGAGTTTCAATACTTATTTCTTTAATAACCTTTATCCCAATCATCAGCTTAGAGAATCAGTTGGAGATTTCCAACTTGCGATCGCCAATGAGAAAGATTTCCTAGCAACTCGCCTTTCTTATAAATTAAACTTGAAAGGGCCGAGTATTACTGTGCAAACAGCCTGTTCTACTTCATTGGTTGCTATTAGCATGGCTTGCCAAAGCTTGCTGACTTACCAATGCGATATGGCTTTGGCTGGTGGCGTTTCTATAGGCGTTAACCAAAAGACAGGATATTTTTATAAGGAGGGAATGATTCTTTCACCCGACGGACACTGTAGAGCATTTGATGCTAAGGCACAGGGAACTGTTAGCGGTAGCGGTGTAGGAATTGTGGTTTTGAAAAGATTAGAGGAGGCTCGCGCAGACGGAGATTATATTCATGCGGTGATTAAAGGTTCTGCCCTCAATAATGATGGTGCCAAAATTGGCTACACAGCTCCCAGTATAGATGGTCAGGCGCAGGCGATCGCAGATGCTCTGGCGATGGCAGAAATTCCCCCTGAAACCGTCAGCTATATAGAAGCTCACGGAACCGGAACACCTCTGGGCGATCCGATCGAAATCGCTGCGCTGACGCAAGCTTTCTCACTTGAAACTAAGAAAAAAGGCTTTTGTGCGATCGGTTCGGCAAAAACCAATATCGGACATTTGGATAGTGCGGCTGGTGTCACTGGGTTAATCAAAACTATCCAAGCTCTCAAACACCAATTAATACCACCTAGCTTGCATTTTGAACAAGCTAATCCCAAGATTGATTTTGCCAACAGTCCCTTTTTCGTTAATACTAAACTTTCCGAATGGAAAGCAGGGAAAACGCCGCGCCGTGCTGGAGTTAGTTCCTTTGGCATCGGTGGAACTAATACTCATGTGGTGCTAGAAGAAGCGCCGAGTGTAGAAAAATCTGGAGAATCCCGACCATCACAACTGTTGGTTTTATCTGCAAAAACTAGCTCTGCACTTGAGTGTGCAACGGTAAATTTGAGCAACTATTTAAAGCAGCATCCCGATCAAAATCTTGCTGATGTTGCTTATACGCTTCAAGTTGGTAGAAGAGCTTTCAGCCATCGACGGATAGTAGTTTGTAATGACATTGAAGAGGGCGCGATCGCTCTCGACAATCTCGCTCCTAACCGAGTTTTTACCAACTTACAAGAGTCCAAAAATCGACCTGTAGTATTTATGTTTTCAGGACAGGGTTCGCAGTACATTAATATGAGCTTGGAACTCTACCAAGTTGAAACAACATTTCGCGAACAGATCGATATCTGTTCGGAAATTCTTAAACCTCACTTGGGAATCGATCTGCGCCACGTACTTTATCCAAAAGAAGCACAAGCAGAAGCAGCTACAAACCAATTAAAACAGACTGGGATTACACAGCCAGCACTGTTTGCGATCGAGTACGCTTTAGCAAAATTGTGGATGTCTTGGGGAGTGCGTCCCAAAGCGATGATTGGTCATAGCATTGGTGAATATGTAGCAGCTTGTTTGGCTGGTGTTTTCTCCTTAGAAGATGGCTTATCCTTGGTAGCTGCACGAGGTAAATTAATGCAACAACTGCCGAGTGGTTCCATGCTTGCAGTTCCACTCCCACAACAGCAAGTGCAAGCATTTTTGGGCAATAAACTCGATTTAGCTGTGATTAACGGAGCATCTATGAGCGTGGTTTCAGGTACTACTGATGCCGTAGATGAATTGGCACAAAAATTACTCGAAAAAGGTGTAGATTGTCGCCGATTGCACACTTCTCATGCCTTTCATTCACAGATGATGGAGCCAATTTTAGAACCATTCACCGAACAGGTGAAAAAAGTTAAGCTGAAAGCGCCTAAAATTCCATATTTGTCTAACGTTACTGGTAATTGGATTACAGCAACGGAGGCGACAAATCCGAGTTATTATGCTCAACATTTGCGGCAAACAGTACGCTTTGAAGAAGGCTTACAAAAGCTATTAAAAGACAAAAATCAAATATTGCTAGAAGTGGGGCCCGGACGGACGTTAAACACGCTAGCAAAACAGCATCCTAATAAGGGGGCCCAGCAGATTGTACTTTCTTCATTGCGCCATCCACAAGACCAAAATTCAGATTTAGCTTTCTTACTTACTACATTGGGTAAACTCTGGTTAGGAGGAGTACAAATAGATTGGTCTAAATTTTATGCTTCGGAGCAGCGTAATCGTCTCCCATTGCCAACATATCCGTTTGAGCGCCAACGTTACTGGATTGAAGCACCAGGAATCGAGCAACCGATTAAAATTGCATCTTTACCAGATGAAAATTCCCAACCAGTAGATTCAACACCACATCACTCTAGGCCGAATTTACACAATACCTATATTGCTCCTAGAGATGAAATTGAGCAAACTATTGCTAGTATCTGGCAAGAATTTTTAGGTATCAATCAAGTAGGAATTCATGATGACTTTTTTGATTTAGGCGGAGACTCATTATTAGCAGTTCAACTAATACCTAAATTAAACGAGACACTGCAAAAATCCTTGTCACCCCATAGCCTATTGCAATCATCGAGTATTGCTGCTTTGGCTGCATTAATTAAAGACAATTCCGAGTTATCTGATAATTCTAACCAGCCACTACAGCCAGCTTCTGAATCTTTGTTAGTAGAAATTCAGCGCGGTAGTTTTAAACAACCTTTGTTCTTAGTCCATCCGGTAGGGGGTCACGTTTATATTTATCGGGATTTAGCGCGTTATCTAGGTTCTGATCAGCCTGTTTTTGGTATACAAGCGGACGCTTCTGTTCTGGAAACAGAGTCTTTTACTAAAGTTGAGGAGATGGCTGCTCGCTATATTGAAGCAGTGCGCGTTCAACAACCTGAAGGCCCATATTTTTTGGGTGGTTCTTCCTTTGGAGGAACTGTTGCTTTTGAGATGGCGCAGCAACTCAATGCCCAAGGTGAAAAGATAGCACTGCTAACTTTAATAGATACTCCTGGGCCTGGTCAAATGCCCGTTTTAGCGATGGAAGATGA
>DATNQT010000327.1:0-8054 GCA_036703885.1 Candidatus Sericytochromatia bacterium | reverse complement strand
TCCAGTGCAGCCGTGATAACACTGTGTCTGATGCGGTGAGGGAACATCTGCTACTGGCGTTGCTTAATCAGGGTATGAAAAAAATAACTTGAAAATCCCGAAGTTTTGTGGATACTGGTTTCTCTGACTTGCATATTTAGCCCTTCATACCCTAAATCAGCAACGCCCTTTACCTTTCGCTTCAAATCAATTCTACAGTTTCACGCTTGCATCGCCCACTGTCTCGGGCTATACCTGTGCTGACATAACGCATCTCCTTTGCTAATCTCAAAGTTAGTTCTTTACCGCAATTGCTCATGGGTAGCCAATCTACAGCCAAAACTATCTTTCTCCTCGCCTCTATGGTGGGCTGGCTTATCGTTGGTGCATCTTTGATGTATCTTTTTCCGGTCGTCGCAGATTGGTTAATATCCTCCGATCGCACCCATCTATGGATGCAGACCCTCAGCCGTAGCGGTTACAATCCTATGCTGGCTTGGGTAGGAGGAGGCATCACTCTGGTTATTACCGTGTCGGGGTATATCCTCTGGCATCAGAGGTTTGAAGGCAAGATTTAGAGCGATGGTCACAGATCGATTTTGGAGCTATCGAGTTGTGAGTTCAAAGAAGTGTGGGAAGCCTTTGCGGTGAGGCGTAAAAAAAGCCTGCCAAGACGACTATCAGAATTTTAGATTATCCTGATGAATCTGTAGCGGTTTCAACCCCTAGGCTGGAGAATATAACAAAGCTGACTCTCGTACCATCCAAGCAACGCATTAAACCAACGAAACTACCTATGACAATTGGCAAGCTTGAACTCATCATCAAAATTAACGAACTCCCGAATAACGTAGAGACTAACAAAGACAACTGGAAAACCTTTGAGCTTGACTGTGACGGTCGGGTAGTGTCCGTTACTGTTAAGCCAAAAATATGGAAGAAGCTTGAGGATGCTGCTACCAACTATCCTATGTGGGTGGCTGCTATCGGTGGCAAGATGGGTGAATCAACCTCTGACGGCTTTGTGCTATCAGACCCAAATATCCAAGTCTTTGAGAAAAAACCCAAGGAACCTAAACCTGAAGCTGAGCAGTGAGAGAGGTTTGAGTAGCAATTGTGCAGAAATTGCGAACAGGGCTGAAAGCCTGGCTTAGCAAGGATTTAAGCTAAATCAGTTAGCAAGCCAATTTGAGGTAAATGGCTTGTATCTCCGCCTATCCCTTTATAGAAATAGTGGCTTCCTTATTCACTATCGATTTACCGAGGAATCAACCAGGAGCGATCGGGCTACCCAACAAGCCGATCGCCCCCAATTTCTCGGTGACTAGCCCGAAAAATCGAACAGCAATATGCTGATTTATGCGAATTTATGCAAAATTATGTGTTCGCCCCTGGTTATCTCTTCAATTCTGAAACGGAAGAGGCAACCACTGACAGAAGCTATGGGCGATCAGCTTTATTAGCTTTTGTTAGAAATTGTTAGCTTTTATGCCTTTTCCGGTTGTTGCCGGAGAACTCACAAGCTGTTTGAACTGGGCAAATTCCACCATCCGCCGACGATCGCCAAAACATCGGTGGATGCAAGAAAGACCCGCGTCGGTTGCCACCGCAAAATCCTCCTCAATAGCTGAAGCTACAGCACGAGATGGGTAGCCGTGAGCCTGTTTGATTCTATGAGTTCCGTCATGGGCGATCGAGCTGTCGCTCAAGCCGATCGCTCGCTACCCAGGTGTGACGGGAGCAATTGATGCCAGTGCTGCTACGAAGTTGTCACAACAACAGGAGCAATGTGAGCAACCAACACAGTCGAAGAGCGGGTAAAAATCAAGCTACTTAACATCTATGATGCCCCATTCATAAGGGTGCATTGTTTCTGGGTGTAAAAGTCAGGTTTGTACGGACAAAACCATTGCTTGCTAGCAAAACTAAACAGCGCAAACCAGCCTCAACAGGCAAATGTACGCTCGACACAAAAAAGCAGTAATTTGACCGAAAAATTCAGGCGTTTGCAGGATATTTTCAGGTAAATACAGGTAGAGTGCAGCCCCTGCAAATACCTGTAATCTTACTGATTTTATACTGCACTTGCCTGACTTTATACTGCAAATGCCTGACTTTAGCTGACGCAACAATTAGCTAATTTTTTAGCGTTTTTAACAAAGACTGGATTGATTTAATAGTCAAGTTGCTGCATCTGGATTGAATTAATAGTCAAGTTGCTGCATCTGAATTGAATTAATAGTCAAGTTGCTGCATCTGGATTGAATTAATAGTCAAGTTGTTGCATCTGGATTGAATTACAGCAAGCGTATCTTTTCGCTTGGTCACTCAACTCAAAACCTTGACGCACCTTTGCTTTCAATCTGCTTGTCACCCCGTCAACACCCCCCCTGGTGGATTCCACCTGATTATTGATTTGGTACTGAGACTCAGAATCACGCCTTCAACGAATTCTTTGACTTGCTCGCTCGCTTGCCGCTTCTCGCGTTTAGAGGGTGTAATTTCAGGAAGTTGATAGGCGGCTACCAGTCGCTGATTTAGGCGGCCAATTCCTCCCGCAACTCCCCCCCATCGGGCGGTTCCTGTTCGTACTCAGCAAAGCTTTGGAACATTAGCAGCGAAGATTCTAAATTTTTAAGTTTTCGGTTTGCGGTGGCGATTGCGAGTTTCGCCTGCGACATTTGATGCTCGCGGTTGTTCATGATGCGATTGATGGCGGCTTCTCTCGACGGTGCGAGTCGCGAACAGATAAGTCTGCTGGAATTCGACAAATGTTTTCATGGGAATAACTCACTTACTTGGGGTGAAGCTGACTAAGAACCAATATCGATACAGAGAGACGAAAGCCTAGATAGGACAAAGCTCGCAGTGTGTTCTTGGATTAAGCCCAATCTTCAGATTCGGGCGAAAATCTCCCGTCGGAGTCTGAAAGCGGCTTGAAATCTGGCAGCAAATCAAGCTGATGCGCTTCAGTATCTGCTGTGAAGATTGGCAACTCCTGTTCTGGCTCTGGCTCCAAGGAGGCAATC
Organism: Candidatus Sericytochromatia bacterium; assembly: GCA_036703885.1. GTDB lineage: Bacteria > Cyanobacteriota > Cyanobacteriia > Cyanobacteriales > Coleofasciculaceae > CADCTM01. The sequence goes on along the minus strand of DATNQT010000327.1, from coordinate 5,046 downwards.
GGCACAAATAACTGTTCTGGCGTCGGCGTCAGTATTGGCTCTCCTTGGGTCACTGCTTCTGTTGTCGGCTGTTCCCACTCCCGCTTCGAGAGTTCGATTGGGGCAGATAGAGTTTTTGGCTCGGACTCTCCAGGGGTGGGGGTGTGAGGTAACTGTTTCGGCTGAGGCTGAGCTTCTAACTCAGCTAGTAGCGCTTTAAATACAGTTCGCTCACTCGCCGTCAACGCTCCCCAAACTTTTTTTCGGTTAGCGAAACCTTTGTCGCAAGTTTCCGTGAGACTTTTTTTCACGGCATTGGTAACTAGGGGGTCTGATTGTGTAACCGCGAACCGCATCAGGTTAACGAGTTCTAGTTCCTCTTCGTTGAGATTTGAGTCGGTCGCGGACTCTGAAACCAAGTAACGCCCGTTAAGGTTGAATTGTTTGGTAGGTTTACCTCCAATGACTGAAATCTCCCGGTCAAGCTCAATCCGGCATAGCCCATCGCTCCACACCTTAACTACGGTGGCTCGCTCGCCTTTGTACTCGTGAGCGCCGGCATACTGGGTCGAAACTTTTACTCGTGAGCCGACATTCCAATTCACCATCGGGACGCTCGGCGACTCTGTTGGTTCGGTTGGCTCTGTTGGTTTGGATTCCAGAGGGGCGATCGTCCCTGGCTTGGATAGCTGAGGGTTGTTACAAGTTTTTGAGCTGTTACAGGATTTTTCTGAGGACTCAAGAGTGGGTGTAACAGTTGTGGTTACAGGCGTTACATCGATTAACGGTTCACCTTCCGACCGGGTATTATAATTATCGGCAATCGCAAGTGGTGATATTTTTTCATGTTGGCTACTTTCACCTTGTAACAGTGTAACGTCTGTAACCATGCGGGTTTCAGCGTTTTTCGAGGGTGTAACACAGGATAAATCGGTTGTAACGTCTGTAACAGCAGGGTTTCCGGTCAATGCTTGCAGTCCGCCGTCCTCACACTTGGTTTTTAGACAAACCCAATTCTCTACATGAGGGCGGTTAGTATGGTTGTCTTCTTCACTGTTTACGGCTAAGTCGATGAAACAGGGTAAAACTTCAAGTCCGTACCAACCTGCCCGAATGCGCCTAGTTGTTTCGCCTTCCCTCACAACTGTCGAAGCTCTATATTGGTTAGCGAGTACCCGTTGTAAGTGATGCACAAATTTGTTGTATCCCTGCGGCGTGTTGTTGTGGGCCTTGCAATATGCCACGTACCAACTGTGTAAATCGGCTCCAACATAGTGATTCTTGCCAGGTCGGAAACAGCAATCTACAAAACCGCGCACGCTATCTCCTAGAATTGCGCCTTCCTGTTTTAAAGCAATTACTGCTGGGTTTGTTGAGGGCTCTATCAAGATTCGATCGCGCTCTGCCCTGTCCATCGATAAAGCCCAACCCGCGATCGAACCCAATTCGGCTGCCAACTTGCGACAAAGGTCTGGATCTTCAGTGAATTCTCGCTTCTTGGTTTGTAGGGGAATACAGCGTCTCTCCCAGCCGTCGCCACTATTTTCGGTTTGGATATGTTCAACTGAGGCGATCGCGAATCGCACGTTCCATTTCTTTTGGTAGCCTGAAGCGGAAAATAGGGCCCGCCCTGCCATAGGGCCGTTGTCTACCAATTCGTAAAATGGCTTGAGTTCGCTAAGATAGCCACCTGTGTCAGGGATATAGAAAAATGACTTATTTGTGAGCAATTGATGTCGCCCTTCAGGTTTAGTCAGCTCAGATAAGCTATTCGAGCTGACACTACTTTCTGTACCAACTAAGTTTTCCAAAGTCCGTAACGTGACACCCTTGCCGCTTCCACTGTCTCCAAGTAGATACACAAACTTCCCATAGGGAGCTGTTGGGTCAAGAAACATCGAGATTACAGCACGGATAGTTTCTAGTTGCTCAGCGCCATAGGTAGAAAGGAGAAATCTCTTAAATACTGGTGGAATATCAGAACCCGCCACATACTCACAGGGCGAGCACGACAATAAATAATGCTGTTTGTCGTGCGGGAATAGTGTACCCGTTCTCAAATCTACAGTCCCGTTAGCGAAAGATTTAAGGTGAACTGTTGAAGTTTCAACTTTCTTGTGCAGGGCTTTTCGACAGTATTTGAACGCAGAGTCTAAAAATTTACTGGTTCCAAACTTAAAGTTTTTACCAACATCAGCCGCTGGCTCGTAACAGTTTCTAGTGAAATCGGCTAGGAGCTTATTAACGTCTGCATCACATTGAAGTTGCCAGTAGCGACCATTCCACTGATAAAAAGCATCGTTGATGACAATCCAATCATCACCAAACAAATTTTTCCAGCAGTGCGCCTCAAAAGTTGTTGATTTTCGGACTAAGTATTTGTCTTGGCTGCCGCCATCCCCGCCGCTCCCGTCCTTGGGGAAAGTTTTGTTTTCCCATTCGTCAAAAGTAATCGCACGAGAAAGTATATCCCTGTATGCTTGGATACCTAGATGCTGGATAAAATCGTCCATCCCCTTGGTATCCTTGATTTCACCGAACTCAATCTCCGTTCGAGCGTCCCATGCTCCCGTGACGCTGTAGACCGGAACGTTGAATTTGAGAAGCTGGCGACCAAGTTTGCGTTGCTCCCAATTAACGCTTTGGTTTGTAGCAGCATCGGCATCGTAGGAAAAAATAAACCCAAAGCCGGCTTTAGCATATTTCTCTAGTACCGGAATTAAGTATTTTTTGCCTTGTACGTCGCTGGCTTTTGGGGTTAACCCCATAGAGACACCCAGTAGCGCAATAGTTGGGATACCGTTAGCACACCCAGAGATTGCTTTCCACGGCCCCTCTGAGAGATTAATGAGCGGGATATCGTTATGCCGCCAACAGTGCTTTTTAAGATTTTCCGGCTCCCAGTAATCTTTGTCTGTGGGATGTTGTGGCACGAATGCGTCATATTCGCCAGAAGGAGTGCGATATTTTGGTGCTTTTTTGTCGCCCTCTGCTTTCCACGGTCTGTCTGGCTTAAATTGAATTTGCAGGGTGACGCCTGAAAACAGGATGCCGCCACATTTTGCGGTGTAGCCTAAGTGGTGCGAGGCTTCTTCGGCGGATATGGTTCGACAATTGGCGATCGCCCATTTGTTCAATAAGCCCCTTCTTTCCATCTCCTGTCTGTGCTTGTCACAGAGAAAGGGTTGAGTTGTGATAAATTGTGCAACCATTACACCGCACCCCCGATCGCAGCTTCAAAGGTAGGTGCAAAAACTTTATTAAACTTGGTCAAGCATTGACTAAACTTGCCAAAGTTGTGTAAAATTGAGTTACAGCCTAGGTTTGAAGACTTTTTAACTCTATGGGTAGTGTCAGAATTCTGAGAATGTGTGATCGTACCGCTACAGCTAGGAAGCGAGCTAGCACAAAGACTAGCCAGCGAGTTAGCACCGACCGCCACAGCGCTTATACAGCGCGTGCTTTTCAAGGCAAGGTATGTCATTATATTGTTAGGAGCCGACCCTTATTAGCGGCGTAGTTCCTAACTTTGTTTTCAAATCCTCCAAGATTTTTCATTTACAAAGTTAGGGGTTGATAGATACAAAAAAGCGCTGGAAAGCTTACGCTGCCAGCGCTTCTTCGTTGGATGGTGTGATTTGGCGAGTCGGCGCGTGAAAATTCTTGAGATAGATTGCCAGAGCCTCACAAACAAATTTCGAGCGATTAACTCGACTTTGCCAGCAAGCTTCGTCAATTTCAGCTAGTAGTTCATCACTAATTGTACACGTCATTCTTGTGGGGTAACTTCGAGACATAAGGCCTCCAGGAAAACTTTGTTCCCTCCATCATACAATGAGAAATACAATTGCGATCGAACATCTCAAACCAATTTCTGAACCATTTTTAACCTACTAGCTCTAGCTAGGGGAATAGGTATCTAACGACAAGTTTAATGGAAACCTTACACCCCAAGCGCTGAGAGCTGTTTGCGATAAACGGATTTATCGCCTAGATGCTGTATAGCATATGGTTAGTGGCAGTGCATTCGATCGAGACAACTTCTTGCAATGTCGTCAATTACAAGCGAATTACTGTAAAACTTATAGTAATTCGCTCGTGATTGACAACTTCTGACCACTTCTGACACCCATTGATAGCCATTGACAGCCCTTGACCGATTTGTGCTTATTTATTAAGAAAAATCATTGTGCAAAGCCCTTGCTTGCAAAGGATTTGTCAAGGATTTCTAGAATTTTCTAAGTTTTCCTAGAGTCAGCTTTTGGTTTTCTTTGTCGCGCCATTAGATTTTCTTGCGAGTGCGAGTTTTTCTTGCGGGTGCGGGTCGGAAGGGCGATCGACCGCACAACCCCAACTCCCCAAGGGCGATCGCTTCAATTTTGCCCGTCGCCAGAATGCCCCATCGTTCTAGCTCAACCCGCTTGCAGGCATCCCGGCCCGAAAAATCAGCTCAGCCGTCAACCTTAGTTCTGGGAAAGCTAGTGACTCAATCAGATCGTCCCCCCTAAACTGTGTGACCTGGTATTCTCCATCTACCAACTGGCAAACCGAGAGTGTGGGTTGTTTGGGAGTGCCGATGAACTTGCGACCACCTAAGCCAAGATAGTCCACAATCCAGTATTCGGGAATGCCCATCTCTTCATAGTCTGAAGCTTTGAGAAAATAATCATCCCGCCAATTGCTACTGACAACCTCTACCGCTAGTCGCACTGAAGGGCCGATCGTGATAACAGATTCTTTTTTCCAGCGCGGTTCGTTGATGAGCGCGGTTCGGTCTAGGACTATTACGTCTGGCTTATACCCGGCGTCATTACGGACGGGTTTAAGTAGGCAGTCACCGGGGATGGAGTAAGGTAATTGCAGTCGCCTGATTTCAAAATTGATTTCACTCGCAATAAAGCCCGTAACGTCGGAATGGTCGCCAGTTCCTAAAGGCATTTCGACAATAACTCCGTGGTGTAGTTCGTAGTGGGGGACAGAGTTTTCTGGATACCAGGTAACAAACTCATCAAATGTGAATGTCTTGGTTTGGGTTTGGATCATGGTTGCCTGTTTCCTTGGCTAGAC
>DATNQT010000326.1:0-8195 GCA_036703885.1 Candidatus Sericytochromatia bacterium | reverse complement strand
TCTTGAATCGCTTGGTCTCGGAGGCGGCAACTTTGGGCAATGGGAGCAACCATCTCGGAGCAATGGAACGCTGAAGAATTGGCATGATGAATTACAGGCACTGGGGAAGATTGTTGACTTGTCAAACCTTGCAGTTGTTGTTCCAGTGATTCGATACGGTCTACCAAAGAGCGAATCACTGCCGCTTCTGAGTCGGGTAAGCTGCCATGTTCTAGAGGATTGACCCGAACACCAGAACGATAGATAATCCGACCAGGAATACCCACTACAGTGCAATCAGAGGGGACATCTCGCAACACTACTGACCCAGCCCCAATCCGGACATTGTTGCCGATTTGGATGTTGCCCAGAACCTTAGCCCCAGCACCGATTACGACATTTTCTCCAAGGGTAGGATGGCGCTTACCACACTCTTTACCCGTACCGCCGAGAGTAACACCTTGGTAGATGAGGGCGTAGTTTCCAATAATGGCAGTTTCTCCGATCACGACACCCATGCCGTGGTCAATGAAGACGCCTTGCCCAATCGCAGCACCCGGATGAATTTCAATGCCCGTCAAAAACCGGGAAAACTGAGAAATAAACCGGGGAATGAAGGGAATCCCTAGAATGTATAACCAGTGACAAAAGCGGTGAAATAGCAGTGCCTGTAAACCAGGGTAGCAAAACAAGACTTCCAGCCAGTTACGAGCAGCTGGGTCGCGCTCAAAGATGATGCGGAAGTCAGCAATAAGGGCAGATAGCACAAGTGTTACCCAATCTTAATGGTCAAACAAGTCACAGACTATCTTATCCTTCCTAGCTGCTCTCGCACAGTAAGGCTATAATTCCAACGTTGACGTGCTTCAATTGAACCTACCCAAATTTCGTACCGACCCGCTTTCCAGTCATTGCCTTCCACAATTGCATCTTTGCGCCCCCCTGTATCATCACCACAAACGATCGAGTTACCTGGCCCTCGAATCAGTAAGGTTGTATCTTTTCCCCGACTATTAACCTGCACAGCTAGTTTAGGAAAATCTCTCTCCAAGACCATGATGTGGTCGGGAGTTTCGGAACCAAAACCGATACAAGGCTTTTTATTGCGATCGCTATTGGAAATTGACGGCAGAGAGTATGCCCCACCCGTTTGACCCGTAACGACTGCCGACCCTGGAGGAAAACCCGGTGATAAAGTCAAATTACCGAAATTTGCAGCTTGGGATAAAACAGGTGTAGCGCTTAAGGCTGCTATTAAAGCAATGCCACCTCCACCATATAAATGTCGCATTAGCCAAGACCCTCCTAGAATGACTGGGAGCTGATTGTCTCTCCTCAGTTGAGTACTCACACGGATAAGACTGTCTACTATTGTCTTATCCGAACCTAGAGATTTGCTGAATAACAAATGTGACAGTTTTGTGTCTGCCAGATTACTGTATTGGAGGTACTGTGCCCCTCATTATCTTGATTGCGCTGCTGTTATTGAGCAGTTGGCTGTTTTCTGAAGTGCTTGTATTGGTTCCCTTGAACCTCTTAAATTCCTTGAAACCCTTTTCTTCTTTGACGTTAGTGATTGCCTTACTGGCATTCTTGTGGTGTTTTGACGATTGATCAGGTAATGCTCCAACAAAAACTGCAAAACCTGTCTGAATCTCGTATCTTCAGACAGGTGCTTAAGTTGAGAATTTTCCTTCAAATGTAGAAGTTAAATTCTGGTTATTTGCTAGACTTGGTCTCTATCGCCGTAGCCAATGACTGCAATTTTATGGCGATAAATGAGTTCTCCTCCATACCAACCGCCAATACCCAGAAGTGTCGCAACAACAGCTGAGATAATCAGTCCCGTAAACAGAAGATTCTCAGTGGGATCGCCGAGGCGGAGTCCTAAGTTAATTGCCGTCAACACCAACGAGGTGACATTGGCATACATATGTGCCCAGCCTGCGGTGTGCTTCCGAACCCGACCAATTTTAATGAAGTCCATTAGACCAATGAGTGCTGCTACGATGCCTGTGAGCAGACCACCGACAATGAGCCAAAATGAACCGCGTGCCCAGAAAAGATCTTTAGTGAACCAGTAAGCAATGTCAGTTGCTGCTGCGCCAACTAAAAGCGCAACGGGAAAAACAACCATCGGTGGATGAAGGGGATGTCCAGCGATGTTAACTGTACTGGGAACGCCACTATCGCGATACTCCCTCTCATCACTTTCAATTATGGGTGGAATATTAGGTGTCTGTGTCATAGTCCTGTCTCCTCTGTATTATTTGTATGATTTCTACAGGTCAAAGCAATTGTAAGTTTAGACAGAAGGAAATTGCGTAACCTTAGCTTCGGCTTGCAGTGTAAGTTTGCCTGCTTCCACATCAAGCTGATTAATAATCAGCGATATCCCTTCCATCTCAAAGTTATGCAAATTCAAAATTTCAGTAGCCTTCTCAATTAACGCCTTGTTAAGTTCTGGCGAAAGTTCCTTTCCTTGTGAGTAGTGAGTATCTTCAAGAGAGACACCTTGTCCACCAGGACTAATGCGGGGTGTTGTTGTCAAGGAAACTGCCCTTAACTCATCCGTTTGACGTAACACTACCTCAGCATCAAGAGAAACTTTGCCATCCGCTAAGAGGTGAAAATCTACACGCTGAGTGTCAAGGGTTACAGGCTTTCCTTCTACAGCGATATCCAGATTACGTAGTTTGTCAATGAAAGGCTCAGAGTTGAAAGCACAGTTGATATCGGCTTCGGTTAAGACGATACGAGCTGTACCTTCAGCCGGATGGGTCAGTTTAATATTACCCATAAGAGCTTTCCAGGGATCAACGGCGATGGTGCTAATTTGCATTTCCATCTTTTCCATCCGTATATTTTCCTGCATCACTAAACCATCGCCGTCAATGGTGAGTGATTCTAGTTCTCCCTGAGCTAGCCTACTTGGGTCGGTCTTGACTTGAACCTCTAATCTTTCTACTTTATCTAATTGTGTAGATAGAGCCACCTCTGCAATTTTGTTCAGCGCCTGTTCCCCCAGCCCTGCCTTTTCTTGCGTCACTCGGTATCTCCTGGTGTCTCCTATGGAGATACTTTAGCCACTGGGATTAACTAGTGTATCTGCCTCACGGCAGAGGAGCTTCACAGGAGAGAGGCTCAATAAATTACACTCCCATGAGCTAAGGCACACAAATTATTCAATGAAAGTTTTTTGGCTCACTCAGCACTCAGCACTCAGCACTCCGCCCTTGACTCCTATTTTAAAATTAGGATTCAGGAAATTTCTCTACATAAGCCTGTGCCTGAAGCGTCAGCTTGCCGTTTTGTACATTTAGCCCTTTGAGACGAAGCGACATCCCCTCTAGTTCAAAGTTGCGTAAATCTAGCAGTTCGCCAGCACTCTTTAGCAAAGCTGCCGTAAGTTCCGGTGATACCTCTTCACCGTCGGCATATTGCACGTCTTCTAAGGATATGCGATCGCCACCAGCAACCATGCGTGGCACGGCAGTAAAAGAGACTTGCTTAGTTTCCCCTGTTTCTTTCAGCAGAATCTGTGCTTTGAGTGCAACCTTGTTCTCACCCGGTAGACCAAACTCCACCTGGCGGGTATCAATCTTCATGGGTTTACCATCTACATTCACGTCCAAGTTTTGCAGCTTGTCATGCATAAACTCTGAGTTGAACGCTCGTTGTATATCTTGTTCGGTTAGAACAACATGAGCGTCAGCTTCTGTTGGCTGAGTCAGTTCAATCTTCCCAAAGGCAGCACTTAAAGGATTAATTGCAATGTTGCCTGTCTGTACCTGCAATTCCTCGGCACGCAGGTCTTTTTGCATGACTAGACCTTCGCCCTCGATCTTGACCGAGTCTAGCTGTCCTTGAACGAGCTTGAACGGATCAGTGCGAATATCAACATTCAGGTTTTCCACTTCATCGAGCTGCGTAGTCAGTGCTACCTCTGCTGCTTTACTCAGCGCCTGTTCGCCGAGGTCTCCCTTCTCTTCCATTACTTAACCTAACTTTTTGTTATGCGTCCTTGACAAAATTTAGGCGATCGCATTTTTTAATAAATCTGCCTGACGACATAACGCATCAGCTATTACACCTTCAATCCAGGCGGCTCTCCCATTTCAATGTTCCTAAATTACACTGACGCTTAACAAACTTCCCAGGCTCCCCCTGCTATCTTCCGTCACGAGTCGGGTAAATCTTGTTCCTGAAGCTTTGCTAAGTCTTCAGCTAAGGTCTTTTCCAGCGCCTCCATGACGACGTGAGGGTCAGCCGCTTGCTTCATCACCTCTGCCTCTGGGTCATGTCGGTCTTTTACCATAGGAAGATCGCGGCGCAGTTCCTCAATTAAAGCAATCAATTTAGCGATTTTTTGCTCCGAGAGGAGGTTAAGCTGTAAGGCCAGTTGCGATCGCTGTTCCGCCAGTTTTTCTTGCCGATTTTGGGTAATAAGTATCCCAGTTGTCATCAATAAGGAAGCCAAACCAAGTACATGATCCAGCCATTCAAACGGCGCTGGGTCAAATTGCACAAAGCTAAAGCGGGGAGGTAAGACATTAAGAACAATCCACAGAGTTACCAACAGCAGGATGCAATACAGAAATAGAGGACGACTGAAAAAAGCGGTCACGGCTTCCACAACACGCTGAGTGCGAGACAGGTCTTTTTCTGCTTTTGCTTGCAAGGCAATAATCGATTCAATATTTTGACCGAGGGGGTCGGGTAAGGGAACAGCCGGGAGAACAACTTTACTGTTGGCAATCGCTGTCTGGGGTTCTTCTAGTGAGTTTTTAGGATTTCGTATCTGGCGACGCTTCATTGCTTCTTGGCTACTGCTGCTGATTATTTCAATCTCACTAATAATGTAGTGTTCAGCAGCCGACTAGAGCGTGGTGTACAGACTGGGTGATAGGTGTTATGTGATAGCTGTTGGGTGTTAGGGAACTTCAAGAAATAAATCATCCCGTAGGATAGGCAAGATGCCTATCCTTTGCAGGCGAGATTCCTAGCTAAGTTCTAAACTCTTGGTCTACCCATGTGCTTATTCCAGGATACAGATACACCGCTTCGGGTTAAGCGTCTAGAGTAGCCAGTAATACATCACTAGGAGATCGCGAAGTCATGGTAAACGAGCCACGGCTGGAGGAGCAAGCGCTTTCAGGAGCTGCTGAGATGACAATCTCGACGCAGCTGGATGAAGTAGAGAACATAGACGTAGATATCCGAAGCAACCTACTTTCAATGGTTCAGGGACAGGCAGACTCGGTTTCGATTGTCGGTCAGGGTCTGGTAATGCAGAAAGATATCCGCGTCCATGAAATGGAATTGCATACTGATAGCGTTGCAATTAATCCTCTGAGTGCGCTTTTTGGTCAGATTGAACTCAATCAGCCAGTAGATGCGACGGCTCGTCTCGTACTGACAGAACAAGATATTAATCGTGCTTTCACCTCAGATTACATTCGTAGCAAGTTTCCCAAAGTAAAGTTGAATGTGGAAGGTCAAATCGTGACCTTGGAGCCGCAAAAGCTGGAAGTTTGTTTATCGGCTAGCGGCAGGATTGCATTTAGTGGAACTGTTTTACTGCACGAAAAAGGGAATACTCAGCGTGTTAGCTTTACGGCTGTGATTAGTCCGCGCACTCTTTCTCAACCGCTGTTACTGGAGGCATTTCATTGTACTGAGGGAGAAGGGATTTCGCTGGAACTCGTTATAGCACTAATGAATAAAGCTAAAGAACTGCTGAAATTACCGTTTTTTGAGGTAGAAGGTATGGCACTCCGTATCAAAAATCTAGAGGTGCAAGAGGGCAGTCTCACCCTATATACTGAAGCCTACGTCCGACAGATACCTGATTTAAGTAGCGAAGGATAAGATTTTATTGGCGAAGTACGCTACTACCCACCGAGTTCTAGGACAGCTAGGAATAGAGCTACACCTGTAATTATTAAATCTGAAAAGGTCTAGTAGCGTTACTAGATCTTTTGTCTTTTTAGGTCTTTGAAAAAATTGTTAAGCAATTACCACTCAGGTAGTTGTCATCTGTTCAGCTCTAAGTTACTATTTAATACTCTTCTTTTTACATTCTCTAGCTAAAGATTTTTACTTTATAAGCGAGATTAGAGAGATACATATTAATTAATCTAATCAATATAAGTCTTTTGTATATAGATAAAAATCTTGAAAAAATCCCTCTATCTAAAGTATTAAATACATTACAAGTTTCCACAAAGCAAAAATAGGTAGATAGCTTGAGAATTGTATATTTTCCATAAATTTGAAGCTTCGTAGTGGTAATCCGTCAAGAGAAGGATGGCTCGTTTTAAGGACAATGACAAACTAAAAGAGTTGAGATTTTTAAAGATCCTTAAACGAGAAACACAAATGGTAGTAACATTAGACGATACAAAACGCTTGGCGATCGCTCAAAAACTCGCTGATATGAAAGTGCTTCAAAACTTGATTATTGCCAATGAGCAGCAATTCATTGGACAAGTCAATGATGAAGAAATCGCTAAACGCCTGCGGGACTTTCTTCAAGACGATCAAAAAAATATGGGTGTTCTAGACACTGTAATCGTTCAGTACGGTGTCCAATCTGAACCCAAAGAAACAACCAAGAAAATGGTTGAAGAACTTCAGCAGCTAATGTCAGGTTCGGAGCTAACTATTTTTGAAAAAGTAGCTCAACACGAACTGCTCAAGCACAAGCAAGCCATGTCTGGACTACTCGTCCATAAGTGTGCCCAAGTTGTTGGCGCTGATGTTATGGCGGCAATCTCTCCTTTAAATGCTGTTAACTTCGATAACCGCGCTCATCAAGAGCAACTCAAAGGAGTTTTGGAAATTCTCGGTACTCGCGAATTGACTGGACAAGACCCAGACCAAGGTCTGTGGGGTCGGGTTCAAGATGCTGTTGCTGCTTTAAGTGGTGTAGTTGGTAGTGCAGTCACCCGCAGCGATGACGAGATGAGAATCCGCGATATCATTCGCATGGATCACGCTAAGACAAATACCCTATTTACAGAAATTGGGGCTTCTAACGATCCTCAAAAGATCCAAGAGTACTTCGGTCAGCTTTACAAAGATCTAACGGCTCACGCTAAAGCTGAAGAGCAAGTTGTCTACCCAGCTGTACGAGGTTTCTATGGCGACGGTGACACTCAAGAGCTGTATGATGAGCAAGCTCAAATGCAGCGGATGCTAGATGAAATTAAGGCTCTCAGCCCCGCCTCATCTGAATTCAAAGATAAAGTTAAACAGCTAATGGATGTAGTTGGCGATCATATCCGTCAAGAAGAAAGCACAATGTTCTCTGCCATGGGCGATAACCTCAGCCACGAGCAAGAGAAGCAATTGGCTACCCAATTCAAGACTGCTAAGAGTCAGTTGCAGCAAGAAATGGCAGCTTCTAAGTAGTAGCCACGGATGAACCACTAAGCCTAGAGCTAAAGGCTAAAGCCAAGTAGTTGGTCTTTAATATTCCCACTCGTTAACGAGTGGGAATATTGTTTTCAGTACAGTCTGCAAAGGGGAGGCTAGCTGAGGCAGATGCATTCTTAAGCTAATTCGTGTATAAATATCTAAATTGAGAGGGGTTAGAAAAAGCCCCTCTGCTTTTTTTGGATAGCTCGGCAGTTAGCTGCTAAAACAGCTCTGCGTAGCTAGACACAAAAAAAATTAATATTATATTTGAAGTAAGATTCCCCGTTATTGGTCTAACAAAAGCGGGGTTCAAGGGTGCATCAGTTTAGGTTTCCTCAAGCTTATAAACCGAATGGAGTGTTGCTGGAAAAAAGCAACAAAGGTGCAATCATGAACCCTGATGAACTCTTAGAGAAATATGCAGCGGGAGAAAGAAATTTTTTTCTAGCAATGTTGAGTGGGGCTAGCCTCCAGCAGGCTAATTTGAGAGAGGCAGATTTTACTCACGCCAACCTGAGCCAAGCTAATCTATTGCAGGCAAACTTGAGCCGCGCTGCTTTGGGAAGCGCCGATTTACGCGAGGCAGACTTAGAGGGAGCTAATCTCCGGGGAGCTGATTTAAGCGGTTCTGACCTAATGAGGGCGAACTTAAGCGGAGCTAACTTGAGTTTTGCAAGTTTGACGGGTGCAGATTTAAGTGGAGCCAGCTTGATGATTACTGCCTTGGTTGGCGCGGATCTAAATGGGGCTGACCTCTGGGAAGCTAATTTAATTGGAGCTGACCTTCGGGGAGC
>DATNQT010000325.1:0-5895 GCA_036703885.1 Candidatus Sericytochromatia bacterium | reverse complement strand
GCTCTCCGCCGTGCTCAAGTAGCGTTGTTAAAGAGTAGCGACTATCAGGAACCGATTTACTGGGCACCTTACGTTATGATCGGAAACTGGTTGTGATGAAAATTAGGTATTAGGTGTTGGATGTTAGGTAGTAGTTGAATCTTTCTATCCCTAAAACCTAAAACTGGATATTTATGAGTATTATTCCCGCATGGTTTTACGATGAGTTGAAACAGATTGGAACTGATTTTGAGGATTCGTCACAGGTGGCAGCCTTTGACCGCAATCAGAAATCATCCACTCCAGAAGCTGAACGAGCATTAGTTAACCGTTTGGGTATTTCAAAAGGGCATACTGTAATTGACTTTGGAGCAGGGACGGGAACCTTTGCTATTCAGGCAGCACTTGCAGGCGCTCGTGTTTATGCTGTAGATGTATCGAAGGCTATGCTGGCATACGCTCAACAGAAAGCTAATGATACAAATGCGCTCGCTATTGAATTTCATCACAGTGGTTTTTTAACCTATGAACATAAAAGCGATCGCGTTGATTTCATCGTAACGAAGTCTGCACTCCATCACCTTCCAGATTTTTGGAAAATGGTTGCATTGCTAAGGATGAATGCCATGCTTAAAGATGGAGGCATTCTTTATTTAAGAGACGTGATCTTCTCATTCGATCCGGTTGATTATCAATCCAGTATCAATGATTGGATTGAAAGAGTTGCCAAGCCTTCTGGTGAAGCCTTCACCAGGCAAGACTTTGAAACGCACATTCGGGAAGAACACAGTACCTTTGGGTGGATTATCGAAGGAATGCTGAAACAGGCTGGGTTTGTAATTGAAGAAGCTGATTATTTTGCACCAGAAACTGCACAGTATTTCTGTAGAAAAATCTAAGGATAGCCATAGCAATCCTGTTTAATCTTACATTCCGCCCCTTAACTGATACCGTCGGTTTTTAGAGTTGGGGAATTGGGAATTGGCTTCTTCCCTTAGTTATTAACGAGGTCTGTTCCTAGCTTCATCACTTCTTTCCAGACTACGGCGAACGTCAGCTAGGTTACTACCGCCTATCAGTTTATCTGTCCAAGTCCGCAGACCAGCGGCGTCGGCATCGCGACCTAAGACTTCCCGGTAGAGTTGGTTAATCTTGTTCTGTGCTTCTGGGCTGCGAGCAACTTCTTGACGAATATCCCTGGTTGGGCGACCATTCCTAACAGCTCTTGACCAAATTTCCAGATTGCGATTATCAACAGTACGACCCAATACATCTTTGTAAATTTCATTAATGTCGTTGTAGATATCTTGGTTTGATCGCCTCGAATTGTTATTGTCGCGATCGGTTGCTGGACGCCCGCAAACATATTGATTGCTGTCAGTCACAATGCAAATTCTCTGTTGAGCAGCTGCAACCGAAACCCATGAAATTACGCTAGAAAGGGTGAGAACACTGAAAATGGCTGTTGTTTTTAAGGTCGTCATAACTACTTCGCTCTTTTCCTCGCAGGTGTAATGCTTGCTGAACACTCCTAAGGTAAAACTGAATCAGCTTAAGAGGCTTCACCTACTCGGTTCACCCAAATAGGTGAATAGCTCCACACTCATGTTAATAACAATCATTTTTACAACTAATACAATACTTTGTTGTAAAGAGTTTTAACTTTGTTCGCTCTTTCTAAGCTGTTGCATCTCTCACCTGCCTAGTTAAAGCGTTGTTTTTTATAGTACGGGTTCTTATGAACTATGAAGTGGATTAAATAATTTACGGAATGCACAACCTATAGGGACATGACAGTGGGAGCCTGTCACTTTTGTTAGCCCTCACCCTAAATCCCTCTCCCACTCCTGAGAGGGACGCATGAAGTCTTGCTCCGCTTCGCCCAATGGGAGAAGGGGCTGGGGGATGTTAGCGTTTGCGTAGCCTGGTGCGATAGCAGCATAGCGGCACGAAGTGCGGGCTGTTCGTTTACTTGCAAACCTGATATTCTCCCCATGACAGTGCCATGCCCCTACCCAAAGAATTGGATGTTAATCAATCCATGCTCCTTAGTGGATGTAGTCTTGCAAAGCCTTCACATCCATCGGTTGCGACTGCAATGAACGGATTGCGGCGGCTGTTGCCTTTGCCCCTGCAATCGTAGTAATAATCGGGATCTTGTAAGTCAATGAGGAACGCCGAATCAAGCGCCCATCGACTCGTGATTCTTCCCCAGAAGGTGTGTTGATAATTAGCTGAATTTTCTGGTTCTTAATCGAATCCAGGACATGGGGACGCCCTTCATGGAGTTTCAGCACCAACTCAACATCCACCCCTTGCTCTTTTAGAGCTTTGCGCGTACCTTCGGTAGCGACGACGTGGAAGCCTAATTCCATAAAGTCTTTTATAACTGGGACAACACCTGGCTTATCGCGGTCATTAGTCGAAACAAATACGGTGCCGGAGAGAGGCAAACGCTGACCTGCGCCTAATTCTGCCTTGGCATACGCCTTGCCAAAGTCTGTGTCAATTCCCATCACCTCGCCTGTGGAACGCATTTCTGGTCCCAGAATCGTGTCTGTACCCGCAAATTTCTCAAAGGGCAACACGGCTTCTTTGACGGCAATGTGTTTAGGCATGGGTTCCTGGGTTAAACCCAGAGATTCTAGCGTTTCACCAGCCATAATCCGGGAGGCAAATCCAGCCAAAGGTACACCCGTTGCCTTCGAGACGTAGGGAACTGTACGCGAGGCTCTGGGGTTGGCTTCCAGAATATAAACTTGGGGAGAATAGCCTTGAGCACCCACCACGGCAAATTGGATATTCATCAAGCCAACTACCTTCAGCGCCTTTGCCAGCTGTACCGTCCATGTCCGAATTTTCTCCAAGACGGCAGGGGATAGGGAAACGGAAGGTAAGGAGCAAGCGGAGTCGCCGGAGTGGATACCAGCTTGTTCAATATGCTCCATAATGCCGCCAATTACAACTTTACCTGTCTGGTCGGCGATCGCATCTACATCCACCTCAACGGCATTTTCTAAGAACTTATCAATCAAAATCGGATGATCGGGTTCTACCTGTACCGCAAACGTCATGTAGCGTTCTAATTCTGTATCAGAGTATACGATTTCCATCGCCCGTCCGCCTAGTACGTAGGAAGGACGCACGACTACGGGATAGGTAACGCGCTTGGCAATCTCCAAAGCCTCTCCATAACTTCGGGCAATACCATTCGGTGGCTGCTTGATATCCAGTTCCCGTAGGATTTTTTCAAACTTCTCCCGGTCTTCGGCTGTATCGATCGAATCGGGAGAGGTTCCCCAAATTTTAGTAGGGAGTGCTTCTTGGATATCTGGACGGTTCAAAAATTCTTGTAAAGGAATAGCTAGTTTCAATGGCGTTTGACCGCCGAACTGAACGATGATGCCTTCTGGCTTTTCCACTTCAATAATGTTAAGGACATCTTCTTTGGTGAGCGGTTCAAAGTAAAGGCGATCGCTCGTATCATAATCCGTTGAAACGGTTTCTGGGTTGGAGTTGACCATAATCGTTTCAAACCCCTGTTTGCTCAAGGCAAAAGCGGCATGACAGCAACAATAATCAAACTCAATCCCCTGTCCAATCCGGTTGGGACCACCGCCCAAAATCATTACCTTGCGGTTATCCGAAGGCAGTATCTCCGAGTCTTCCTCATAAGTGGAATAGTAATAAGGCGTTAAAGCTTCAAACTCCGCCGCACAGGTATCTACTGTTTTATACGCGGGTACAACGCCTAGCCCCTTGCGGTAAGCGCGAACTTCGTCTTCTGTTGTCTTAGTGGCAAAAGCAATTTGGCGATCGCTAAATCCTTGGCGCTTGATATCCCATAACTCCTCTTTGGTCAGCTTTTGCAACGGAGTGCGCTTGAGGAATTTTTCGGTTTCCAGCAACTCCTCAAACTTATCCAAAAACCACGGGTCAATGGCGGTGAGTTCATAGACTTCCTCCACCGTCATTCCCAGTTGCAAGGCGTGACGCACGGTAAAGATTCGTTCTGGATTGGGGGTTCTCAAACCCGCTCGCACTTGCTCTAAAGACGGCAGCTTCTCGGCTTTATCGCACCCCCAGCCGGAACGACCCGTTTCCAGCGATCTGAGTGCCTTCTGGAAGGACTCCTGAAAGGTACGTCCAATTGCCATTGCTTCCCCAACTGACTTCATCTGTGTTGTCAGCACGGGTTCAGAACCGGGAAACTTCTCGAAGGCGAATCGAGGGATTTTCGTCACCACATAGTCAATCGTCGGTTCAAAGGAGGCGGGGGTCTTTTTGGTGATGTCGTTGGGAATCTCATCCAAGGTATAGCCAACCGCTAACTTAGCCGCCATCTTGGCAATGGGGAAACCCGTTGCTTTCGAGGCAAGGGCAGAACTGCGGGAGACACGGGGGTTCATCTCAATCACAATCATGTCCCCAGTGACGGGATTAATGGCAAATTGAATATTTGAGCCGCCCGTTTCAACGCCAATCTCTCGAATGATTTTAATCGAGGCATCCCGCAGACGTTGATATTCCTTATCGGTCAAGGTTTGGGAAGGTGCAACGGTAATGGAGTCGCCTGTATGGACGCCCATCGGATCGATATTTTCAATAGAGCAGATAATCACGACGTTATCTGCCAAATCGCGCATCACTTCTAGTTCGTACTCTTTCCATCCCAGGAGCGATTGCTCAACTAGGATTTGAGAAACGGGGCTGGCATCTATACCGCCTTGCGCCATTTCTTCATATTCTTCCTGGTTGTAGGAAATGCCACCACCCGTGCCACCGAGGGTAAAGGCAGGTCGAATGATCAGAGGATAAGAGCCGATTGCTTGAGCGATCGCTTTTGCTTCGTCCAAGTTACAAGCAATTCCTGAAGGACACACGGGTACCCCAATCCGTGCCATTGCTTCTTTAAATAGTAGGCGGTCTTCTGCCATCTCAATGGCGGGTAGCTTTGCTCCAATTAACTCGACGCCATACTTCTCTAAAACACCGTTTTTTGCCAACGCTACAGCGACGTTTAGGGCAGTTTGCCCCCCCATTGTTGGCAGTAAGGCGTCAGGTCGTTCCTTCTCAATAACCTTCTCGACGATTTCCGGCGTTAGCGGCTCAATGTAGGTACGGTCAGCCATCTCCGGGTCGGTCATGATGCTAGCGGGATTGGAGTTCACCAGCACCACTTCGTAGCCTTCTTCCCGGAGGGCCTTGCAAGCTTGAGTGCCGGAGTAGTCAAACTCACTAGCTTGTCCGATCACAATTGGGCCAGAACCCAAGAGCAAGATTTTGTGGAGGTCGTCGCGGCGTGGCATAGTCGTTCGTCCGTCTGATGCATGACTGTTTCTAAGACCTGACTATTTTAAATGCTCTCATTGCTATTATTTGTCACTGATTTATCCAAGTTTGATGACTTGGAAAAAAAAAGGTAGGAGGTGGCGAGAGGAAATGCCTCCAGATGAAGAGCGAACTTATAATTGAACCCAAGCACTGACGCTCTCGACAGCTAATCTAAGGAGGCGCTTAGTGTCCTATAATCCAAGCCTCTAGTTATTCGCACACTATGTCCTCTCCCGTGTCCCCACAAGAAGAACCACAAGATCGCTCAAATCTAGATGCTATCCGGGCAATACGCTTGGAGAAAGTCGAACAACTCAAAGCTTTAGGGCAAAATCCTTATGCTTACCGTTGGGAGTCTACTCACCACACAGCAGAACTCCAGGAAAAATTTGCTGACTTGCCTACTGGCGAAGAAGTCGATCTAGAAGTTGCGATCGCAGGTCGTATCCTTGCCCGTCGAGTCTTTGGGAAACTGGCGTTCTTCAATCTCCAAGATGAAACGGGCACAATTCAACTCTATCTGGACAAAAAGCGAATTGCAGAAAAGATGGCAGATGTGCCAGATGCCTTTAACCATCTCAA
>DATNQT010000324.1:0-5491 GCA_036703885.1 Candidatus Sericytochromatia bacterium | reverse complement strand
TACAGATACATCCGCTTGCAGCAGCAGAGTCAACCTTTTACACCCAGCTCTAGGCTTTGGCAAACTTTATATTTTTTAGATTGCGTTCAATAAGAGACAATGGCACTTATGTGTGGTTGCCAATTCAGTCATTCAGTAGTGCTGAGGGCTAAGTCCTGAACTTAGAAAATTCGGCTAATTCAGCTCAACTCTGAGCAAGAGCAGCGATTAATTAGATGGTAATCTCCTTGATTTTGAGATAACCAGTGCTTAGAGGACATCTTCAACTAAAAAACACAAAGTAGGGACTCAAGATTAAGATTAATTAAGATAATCCCCAAAAAGACTGGGATTTTGCTAATGCCGGCTCTTGAAGAGAAAGATGAGGAGATAGAGTTAGTAGATTATTTGAGTTCAGTGACAGGAGGCGGCTCTAAAACGCGATCGAGCTTTATAGTTTGCTACAAAGGAGACAACCGCACCCCATGCTTTCGCCGCGCACTCCTTCGCCGGATACGTGCTTTAACCTAACCTAACACGATGCCGAACGCTACTGAAACCGAACCAACAACGACTCGCTTTTACTTCCAGTTCACTCTCCTAGGACGTATCGACATAGAGGAGGGGGTGAGTTATCTGCTGTGCCGGGATAACGTGCGGTTTCGTCTGAAAGATGCACCACCCGACTCTCCTGCAGGAAGCGCTGTTTGGCGAGTTATCCCTACCACCGATTCAACAGGCGTTATCCAGAACTTGAGTGTAGAGAGTTACTCACTTGATGACAATGGCACAGAAGCGATCGAACAATGTTTACTTTTAGGACGAGTCGTACAACTCGGTAAGCGCAGTCAATTCGTTCAGCTTAAGGTTGCTAGACCAGGAGAAAAGACCCTAAAAATTAGTTTGCTTTCTCCTGACCCACTCATGAAAATCGGTCAGATGTGGCAAGTCGTAGCTATCCGTAAGGGCGATATGCTACACATTCAGAAAGCTAGTCAGATTGAGGAAGTCCAGCCTTCACCCCAGCAATCGCAACCCACTACGACGCCAGTTCAACCAGAAAAACAGGGTCAAAGCCACCCGACTCAATCCAATAGCGTTAACCCAAACCCTGAACTTACCGCCAGTTCCTCAAAATCGTCTTTATCAACGCCTACTTCAAACTCTCTAACTCAAGCGTCACCCCAAGTTGTGAGTAACGGCAACTCTCTGGCAGCTTTACCCAATAGCGCCAGTAGCGATCGCGAAGCGAGTCAAGAGCGAAGCACCGAGCGCGTTTCTCCTCCTACAGAAAAGGCACGAGAAGCACTTGTTGCAGAAACTAAAATTCAGGATTGGGAATTAAGCACCCCCAAACAGCGGAAAAAAAATACTTGGGAGTGGGACGCCATTTCTAAAAGTACTCAACTTCAAGCAAGAGTACAGGTTTTTGGGATTCGCAGAAGACCCAAAGTTTATCTATATGCTTCTAATTTAACTCCGCAGGTTTTAGAAGACCCTACGCTCCTCGATATATCATCAGAAGACCGAATAGATACTCGTTTAGCAGTCACTCCTTTAGGCGCAGCGAAAGGAATTGGTGCATCTTGCTTTCAAGTGCTAATCGGTCCCTACGAAGTCGTTTTGGATTGCGGAACTCGTCCGAAAGGGTATGACCCTTTGCCAGCCTTAGACCATCTAAAAAATCCCGATCTCCTGCTAATTTCTCATGCTCATCAAGACCACTTAGGAGCTGTTCCGGTGTTTCATGCACGCTATCCCGGTGTGCGTATGATTTGTACTCCTGGCACTCGTGAAATTGCTCACATCATGTTGCAGGATTGCTTAAAAGTACAACAGCTTAGTGAGGATTCCCCAGAGCTTTTTGATGAAACAGACTTAGAGCGGACGTTATTTCGATTAGAAACAGAACCCATTGGCAATGACTTTGAACCCCTACCTGGGTTAAAAGTGCGCTTTATTAATGCGGGTCATATTTTGGGAGCAGCTTGCATTTATTTGAAATATGGCGATCGCTCTTTAGTCTACACCGGAGACTACAACACCACCTCTTCTCGTACCACAACGGGACTGCGTTTGGCTGATTTACCAACAGCAGATATCCTGATTACTGAATCCACCTACGGAGCGGATGTTCACCCAGGACGGAAAACCCAAGAGACGGGGTTAATCGAAGCGATCGCAGAAATTGTCCAAGCTGGCGGAAACGTTTTAATTCCTGCTTTTGCCTTAGGTAGAGCGCAAGAAATCCTTCTAGCCATTCGCACATATCATCTATTTCATAAACTAAAAATTCCCATCTATGTAGATGGTTTAGTCAGAGCCGTTACTGGTGTATTTCGAGATAACTTGGATTTACTCCCAGCCTCGGTTCAAAACTTGGTTAAACAAAATGGAATTGAGCCATTTTTTGACCCTCTTGGTACACCCCCAATTATTTCGATTGGTTCTCCCAGAGAACGACCTTTAGCAATGGCAAAACCAAGTGTCATTGTGGCAAGTTCTGGGATGCTTACAGGTGGTGCGTCAGTGTACTATGCAGCAACTCTACTAGAACGGGAAAACGCCGCTATCTTTATCTCCGGTTACACCGATGAAGAATCTCCAGGACGCTTGCTGCAAAATCTGCAAACTGGGGACAAAATCCAACTGGATGGGAAAGAAGTTACTGTTAGAGCGCAAATTAGACGATTTAACCTCTCTGCCCATGCCGATAAAATTGGACTAACTCAGGTGATTGGTAAAGTGAATCCAAAGCATCTGATTTTAATCCACGGCGGCGGTAATGCTTTACACGAACTAGCACGTTCTGGAGATTTGCGCTCCAAATACTTCATTCATATTCCTGGTGTTGGAGAACAAATTGAGTACGGTCAAGCACCAGAACATTTAACGAAATCACAAATTAGTAGAATCGAGCTACCTCAAGAATTTGAGGTGGAAATTGAAGCGGAAGTTGAGGGAGCGTGGTTACGAATTCCCGAAGAAGTTGTAGAAAGCGACCCTCGTTGGTCGATGTTGTCCAGTAGTGGAATAGTGAGGGCGAAGTGGGACGGGTATCATCTCAAACTAAGTCCGGTGACGCAACAGAATCTAGCATCGCAAAAGGCAATTGAAGATGCGATCGCCTCTGGAGAAGATTGCTGTGCAGTGTGTCAGTTTTTTGAGTCGGTTCGGTGTCAGTGTGAAGACGGTCCTCTGTTTTCTCTGCAAGTCGATCCCGCAGGGAGGTGTCCGGAGTTTAATCGCCTGTAATCTCAGGGTTTCCGTAGGGGTACGATATGTCCATTGGTGTCAACTTAAGCCCAGGCGATTGGAAAAGGACGCTATCGCGTCCCGCTACGCTAACGCGGCTATAAAAACCAAGTCCGCCTGCGCGGACTAACGGAAAATCAAGGTTTCACCAAACCCGCGTAGGCGGGTTTTGGTTGTGTAGCTGCGGTTTTAACCGCCAAGCTAACGTTAAGTTGACACCAATGCGATATGTCGTGCCCCTATCATGACCTATACTATCGAACCGTATAAGTAACAAAGATATCCTTCTTCACCTCTACTTCGGCGGGAGCATTAGGGTCGTAGGGACGTTGAAGTGCACTAAACGGAAAGATCGGAGTGTTTGTCGATCCGCAGGAAGAACCAGAGGAACCAAAAAAATTAAATAAAGAGAAGGAAGACTCTGCTATAGAGGGAACGTCGGCAATTTTTACGCCTAACGCCTCAGAAAGTGCCCTCGCTCGACTCCGCGCATCATTGACGGCTGCTGCATATGCCGCTTTCTCTAAGGCTGGACAGTCGTTAACGTTGTACTGCACATTCATACTCTGCAAGGAAACGTTGCTATTTAAATTTTGCTGATCACCTGCTACTTTGACGATTTGCTGTACGCGATCGCGAGTTGGTTTCTCAAGTCTCACTAGCAGTTGGACAGCACCCTCACTGGTCGGTATGGGAAATGGAAATGCCTGTGTATCGGTAGGATTAGTGTTGACCTCAATGGCACTAGCTGGCACGCCAAGGGCAACAATGCCGTCAATTACAGGCTTGAGAGTTGCCTGGGTTATCGGCTTAGGTGGCTTTGATGGAGTCTGTCCCTCTGGCTCTTCAGTGGGTTCAGTCATGTTAGTAAAAAGGAATTCAATCCGCGCCGTGTCGGCTGGTGCGCTTGCTTTACCTTGACCTTGCACCATCACGCCTTGGCGATCGCTTACAGGTGGATAAAATAACTGAGCCATCAGAGGATTGCGAGTTGGCTCCTTAGCAGTACCCTCGGTTTCCGTAGGGACTAACTCCTTTCGCATAGCAGTATCAACTAGATTTTCAGCCCTGCTGGTGCTAGTTGTTGTCGTCCACAAGCCAGAAACCATTACCGCTAGTGCCAGCGATCGCAGCGCTATCCTTGTCATGGCGTAGGAATCTCCTTATTAGTGATGCCACTGTCAACCGCCAATTATCTACGGTTGAGTCCACAATCAGCTAGAAATCGACATAAACGGTTATAGATTCTAGTTTCTCGCTGCTTTTATGGCAAAGTCTGTGTGGGAAGCGATCGCTTACGTACTGCGTTTTTATCCCTTGACGGTAGCAATTATCATTTTCCTTTGCAGACACACCCTAGAGTTAGAAGTGCGATCGCTTGTAAGAGTTGCGTAAGTCCTGATATCCTGCAGGCGTGGCGATCGATATAGCAGTCGCCAAGGCGACTCTTGACTCTCGCCAAATACTCAAACCAAGACCCGTCAATCTTTTCCCTTCTGCCTTCTACCCTCTGCCTTTTGCCTTTTGCTATATCAGCTTGATTGAGCTAAAAAGGGAAACTCAGCACTCACGTTCCATCGTCTGCCGTCGTGAATCAGCAGGGTTAGCTGGGATGCCGTAAAATCAAACTCCAACGGTCGATTATGAAATTCCGACCACGCCTTACGAAAGTTCTGCTTTGTCAAATCTCGAAACGCAACCGTCATGTGAGGTGCAAAGGGGCGGGTTTTAGAAACCTTCTCAACAATTCCCATGGATGTCTCCACATACTCCATCAAATCTTTTTGCAATGCCAGCAGTTCTGGAGTCTTGAAGACCTTGATATAGATAACACGCGGCGCAAAAGCCCCAAACCCGCTTAGGTTTACTGGCACTAGCGTCCGGCTATCAGCAAACGCTTTCAGTTTTTGTTCTAGAACTGGTACGTCATCGAGTTGCCATTCAAAGGGCGGTTGCAGAGTAATGTGGGGTGGAGATTTCTGTGCGCCTCGGCTGTCGTAGGTTTCGGCGAAGTACTGCTTAATTTCATTAACGTAGTCTTGAATTTCCGAGGGCGGTAGGACGGCAATGAAAAAGCGACGATTTGATGTATCCAAGGAATTACGCTTGCGAGGCATAAACAGCAACTAAAAAGATAATTGAAGTACTTTAGCTTTAGAGACATTTATTTAAAAGAGAACAAATGCCTTGGTTTGTCAAAATTGAAGAAGGTATTGTCGATAAGCCCCACTTCGACCAATACGTCCCCGCTCATAAA
>DATNQT010000323.1:0-4863 GCA_036703885.1 Candidatus Sericytochromatia bacterium | reverse complement strand
TCATGCTGCTTTAGTCAAAAACTCGGTTTTATCTCCTGATTGCTATTGGCCTGAGCAACTCGATCAATATTTAGCAGAAGATATTGCTTTTTGGTTTAAGTTAGTAAGCCAATGTACAGTTGCCTATGGGGAAAGCCAAGGAGCTTTATATCGTATGGAAACTCCCCAGTGCCGCAACCAAAACGTTAATCTTGAAAAGTCGTTTAAAGGAATTCACGTAGCGATTGAACTAAATCGACAGTGGTTGCAAGATAGAAATCACTCCTACACACCAGCACAATGTGAAAATTTGATGACTGCTTACTCATCAATTTATTTATTTGCACAACAGCAAAAATCGGTAAGCATAGAGTCACAAGCATTGTCTACAGCATCCGAGTGGTTAAAAGAGTATTTTTTGGTAGCGAAGAAACCTAGGTTCGCAATGCTCATGCGTCGTCTTATAGGACTCAAATCTTTTTTACTTTTAACAAAAGTTAGGTATACCCCATAAAAAATAGAACTTTAGGCGATGAATCCTTTAATCCACTCTTTAATTGGAGTAGGAAACAACTTCCCGGCTAGAGTTCGTACCAATCTTTTTCTGGGACGCAATTGCTTAACCTGCAAGATAGCTTCATCAATCATTAACTGAGAGAATTTATCGCTTCCAAAGATTCTCTCATATTCAAAAGCTAGCTCAATAGCAAATCCAAACTGTCTATCTAAGAGTGAAAATACCCAGAGTAAAACGTAGTCTCGTTGCGCGAAAGTTCCCTGAGCCAACCAATCTATTGTTCTAAAGTACCTAGCTTCACACCAACAAGGACTCTTTTTATGGTATGAGGTTATCAGCTCCAAGCTTAGATCGCTATCAATTTTTGTAAGCTTTTCTAAAATTGATTTGTTAAGCCTTACTTCTCCACAAACATTCAGATTTGAAAGCCAAAATCCTTGTCTTACTAAATCTTTATGGGCATCTACAAATAAGTCTTCATTTATGTAGGCATCTATGAGACCTGGTTCAATATCAACGGCTAATACTTGAGAACGCTTATCACTTAAGCTGTTAAAAATTCCTAAATCGGTTCCTTGAGAGTCAGTCTTCAGCCAGTCCACTCCTTTCAATGAAAGACGAGCTATAACCGAATTTAAAGTAGTTGCGCGAACTGTCGTTTCTCTTTCGACGACAAAGTAATCTGAAAAGATAAAATCAGCAAGTGACTTTGAATCCGGTTTGAGTACACTGGAACAATAGGGCGATTTTGTCAGGTAAAACAAGACTTCTTTGCTTTCTTGTTGACTAACGATCGCTTCGTTCACGATAACCGCTTTATGGAACTGCTCGTCAGACAGCTCTTGTATATCTCTCAAATCTGGATCGAAGCCCACATATATAGAATGTTTGGCAATGCTATCCCAAATTTCAGGAGTTGTACCAGATGCTCCAACGTCAATCAGAACTGGATGAATGTCCAATTCGACCAATAAATTACTAATGACATCGTTCATAGTCACTCCTTACGGAATAAGAACCCCCAGTGCTCAGGTTGTTCCGGGGCACGATGAATAGGAGGTAGCGGTTCCACGACAAATTCTCGAATCAATTCCAGCCCTAGCTTCTGGGCGCATTGAAGAAACTCTCCTCGATTTAGACACCAGCCTAAATACTCAGTGTTGTAGCCATACTGGTAGGGACGCTGGACTATAACGAAAGAGGGAGCCTGGTGAGCGATAGGTAGGCGTGTAATAAATAGATATCCACCTGTAGCTTGCGCCAACCCCTTAAGTGCTGAAACCCAATCCTGTGAATATTGGAAAGAACCACTGACTAAAACAAAGTCATATTTTCGCTCTAAGCACGTTTCATCTGTATAGAAATGTGCTTTAGGAAATAAACTGCGGCCGTGTTCTGCCAATACTGGGACATCTTTGCAGTGATAATCTATCTCTAAAGCTGGCACTAAGTTCTGACTTAGTAGATAGTAGTGACCAATTCCTCCTCCCCAATCCAACATAGAAATAGAGGACTTGTGCCGAGTAGATAACGATAAGGCATAGGCATAAGTCATCATTAGGTTGTGAAACATTAAATTCGTGCTATTTTCTGAAGGGGATTCCGGGGAAATCCCGAAGGGTAAAGCTCCTTCTAGGGTTTTGAGAAAACCGGGCCAGTTGGCTTTATACGCCTCTAAAACTGATTCGACATTCCAGCCTTTGATATTTGGATCGGTTTTTAAAGCCTCCCATCCTTCGGGAATATACTCCCATTCAATATAGTTTTGTTCTTTAGTAGCTTTTAATGAACGCCACTTGCTCAAAGTGCGCCAGATCGCAGGAGGAGTTAAATCTCGAATCGCTGATTTCGCGTTAGCCCAGGAGTTCATAAGTATTTAAATATAGTTGTATTTTTTCTATTTTGCATAGATGTTAAGCATATCGATAATATCGTCCTTCTTGAATTTCTTTTAAGACAATCATCAATAATCTGGAGAAGTTATCAGGACGCTTTGGTATCTTTGGAAAATCAATAATACCAAGATTAAATTTAGAATCAATAGATCTAATTGTTTGATAGGCTCTTCCAATTTCATTAAAATAAGTCTGATAAATCCAGTTGCGAACATTCATTGTAATAGGATAAAATTCACAACAGTAACCAATATTAAAAGGATAAAGCTTAAGTGCATGAAAGTGATAAAAGATAAAAATTTGATTTTCTACATACACTTTATGTTCTATCTTTTTGAAAGAGTATTGACCAGAGTTCCAAGGTGCGACACCTCCACCTAGATGTTGCAGAATGTGAACACCCGTGAAACGTTCTGGCCAATCATCAAGATATTTTTGGTCTCCAAACTTATTATCTTCAACTCTAGCAAAGCACCATTCTAAGCAGCGA
Organism: Candidatus Sericytochromatia bacterium; assembly: GCA_036703885.1. Taxonomy (GTDB): domain Bacteria; phylum Cyanobacteriota; class Cyanobacteriia; order Cyanobacteriales; family Coleofasciculaceae; genus CADCTM01. The sequence goes on along the minus strand of DATNQT010000323.1, from coordinate 1,982 downwards.
TCGCGCCACCAGTTCAGTGCTTGCAATCCTTCTGAGTTGCGGCGAAACCTCATGAATTGCACGTTGTAAATACCACTGATGGTAGATTGATCCAATTCAGCTAAGTAGCGATGCTCTGTTAGAAGTATTGATGCGTTGCCAGCTTCGGTAAAGATTGGCTCTGGGGAAGAGAAGAACATTAAATCTGCATCTAAGTAAGTGATGGCATCAACATGAGGCTCAGTGTTTAGCACATACAAAGCTGTGGATGGTGTGCAAGTCCAACAGTATTCTTGACGAGTGCGTTGTGGCTTAATACGTAAAAGTTCTTCATCTTCAAACTGCGATAGAGTACTCAGGGTGACTTTTTCTAAATTCAGCTTATCTAAAAGTTCAGAGGCTAGGTCATCAAAACAAATAATCCATAGATGGAAGTCACCCCCATGGCGCAGTAATGAGCGATACATTACTAAGCCACGAGTTAGGTAATTGCTATCGAAATATGTAACGTAATATCTCACTTTTTAAGACGATGAACAGCAATAGTAGTAAATTTCATTATTGCTTTATGGCTACTATTTTTAATGTTAATAATACTAAATGTTTAAATATTTTTCTCTACTTTACATAGGTGAGTTTAGCAATTTAAAGCACAAAGGTAGTATTAATACCTTGATAAATTATTTCACATTCATGTAGGCACTCTTGGCTCATTTCAAGGCTCTCACTCGACTTTTTACGGTTGATAGTGCCTTCCGAACTATTCTAACTGGGTACTTTAGCCAACCAATTGGATCGGGATTGACTGGCGTAGGGGCACAAGCTATCTGCCACAACTGGGCGCATTCTGGATTTTCAATCGGATCGGGCCATTTCTCAGGCAACGCTGGACAGGCTTTGAGGGGGGGATTAGACCATTTGCTCCCATCACTAGCGTTGGTGGCCTGGGCATCAAAGCCGATGTGTTCGACCATACTATGAGGTGGGCGCAGACACAATCCCCTACGCAGGATATGGAGATACAGGAAGCGTACGGCCCAAATATTTTGTTGAAGCTCAATCTCAGCCATAGCTGGCAGATCGACGCCATAACGGTATACATCTATCCCTTGCATTTCACACATCTGCATGAGGGTTTTAGCATCCTTGTCCATATCTTTCCATACCCTTGCCCAAGTTCCCCAAACCAAGCACTCAGCCCTGCCATCAAAATAGGGTTGATCGATCACATTAGTCGGGATTACGCAGGGGTGAGTCCAACCTGTTACACTCATCACCGAGGAATTGTCTCGGTAAGCATCTAAAGCGGCACAAAGGTATTGGTAAGTTCCGGGAACGCAGATCAAATCGTCTTCAAAGACAATAATTGCATCGTGTTTGCTTAAAACACTGGTTACTCCCGTCAGAATGGACTTTCCCAGTCCCAAGTTCTCTTCTCGTTCCGATAAGACAACCTCACACCAATCAATGGCGCGTAGAATTTGTCGTACTGCGGCGACAGCTGGCTCTTTATCTGGGGTGCGTGGACCATCACTGAAGGCGTAGATCAGTGATACCTGATTAGCCCGCAATCTATCCAACGTTTGTTGTAGGTGGTCTGGACGTGCATAAGCGAAAAGGACAATCGGTACAACTGAATTCATAGACGCCTCATCTGAAGTCAAGACTCCTGCACAACGACTTTCCGGTACCACGTTTCTAGATTTAGCAGCGTGTAAAGCATCCATGTATGCTGCCGATTTCGTTCAAAAGCATTGATAATATTTCTCAAGTAATCAGCCGAAATAATATTGAACTCAACCAGATAACCCATTTCCAACCAACTCCTATATTTGTTGATCAGTGCCTCCATCCATTCGTATGTAGGGGGTTGAAATCCACGCTTGGGGCGATTGAGAACTTCATCAGATAGAATGCCTTTGAGGGCTGACTTTAACCAGAACTTATGCCCTAAATTGTGATCGGGTTGTAGCTTACGAAGACCGATAACCAGCTCAACTAAT
>DATNQT010000322.1:0-4577 GCA_036703885.1 Candidatus Sericytochromatia bacterium | reverse complement strand
GTTAGTAGCCCTGTCCTCTAATACGTTGCATACGACGTTAGCACTGCTGCCATTAGTTTGGGTGCCCCAGTTGTTATTAACAGCTGGGTTGGGGTATTTAGTGGCGGGACTTACCGTGTTTTTACGGGATATTCCCCAAACGTTGGGAGTGATTTTGAATCTTTGGTTTTATCTAACACCTATTGTCTATCCTGCGACAGTGATTCCGCAGGCATGGCGGGGTTGGGTGTTTTGGTTGAATCCGATAGCAGCGATCGCGGAGGTTTATCGCGATCTGGTATTAGTGGGAGAAGTCCAGCATTGGGGGGAATGGGGAGTAGCTTCAGCCGTTTCTCTCATCGTGTTTTGCCTAGGGATATTGTGTTATCGACGGTTACGACCTGCTTTTGCGGATGTGCTGTAGTTCTAACTTGAAGATAGGGAGTGGGAGTGGGGAGTAGGGAAGAGAGATTTTTAGGGCTTCTTTATGGGTTCTCTACCCATAGAGTCTAATCAACCAGATGGACAATTATAATCACACCTTGTAGTAGTCCCGATACCAGGTTACAAAATGCTCAAGCCCGTCTTCCAGGGAAGTATGGGGTTTAAAGTCTACATCCTTGACAAGACTGTCCACATCTGCATAAGTAGCAAGGACATCACCGGGTTGTAGCGGTAGCATAGTCTTCTGCGCTTTCTTACCGAGACAGTCTTCCAACACTTCAATGAAGTGCATTAATTCAACGGGTTGATTGTTGCCAATGTTGTAAAGTCTGTAGGGAGCGGTGCTACTACTGGGTTCTGGGGCATTACCAGACCAAGTAAGATTAGGTTCGGGGGTTTTATCTAGGACTCGGACAACTCCCTCTACTATGTCGTCAACATAGGTAAAATCTCGCTTCATTTTTCCGTAATTAAAGACATTAATCGGTTGTCCTTCCAAAATGGCTTTGGTAAACAGAAATGGTGCCATATCTGGACGCCCCCAAGAGCCGTAAACTGTAAAAAAGCGCAGTCCGGTAGTCGGTAGACCATACAGATGGCTATAAGTATGTGCCATTAATTCATTGGCTTTCTTGCTAGCACCATAGATACTGAGCGGATGGTCTACATTGTCACTAACGGAAAAGGGCATTTTTGTATTAGCACCGTAAACCGAACTAGAAGAAGCAAATACTAGATGTTCAATTCCTGAGTTACGGCAACCTTCTAAAACGTTAACAAAGCCGATGATGTTGCTATCTACATAGGCTTGAGGATTCTTCACGGAGTAGCGTACACCCACCTGAGCAGCTAAGTTCACTACTCTATCGAAGTGGTGGTTGGCAAACAGCTGAGTCATCCCTTCACGGTTTGCCAAGTCGAGTTGATGAAAGCTAAAACCTGGAAAGTGCTGTAACTGGGCTAATCGGTCTTTTTTCAAGAATACATCGTAGTAAGCGTTCAGGTTGTCAAGTCCAATTACCTGATCGCCTCGATGTAGTAAGCGCTGGCAGAGGTGGAAACCGATAAACCCCGCAGCACCTGTTACTAAGATTGTCTTCATTGATTTTTTGGCTGCAAAAACAGTATCAGACTGGTCTGAGCAGTAGACAGAAGCCAGATACACAATAGTCTTCCCATGTATGCTACATCACAAGTACAATTCACCAATGGCGATCGCACTTGGGTAGGAGATTAGCCGTTTGTTAAAAGCGTTTGCCACAACCGTACTCGTGAGATGTGTAAAGATAGTTTTCTGGTATTTAAGGGAACAGATTTTTGCTCGATATTGCTCTTAATGCCAGGATGGATGAACTGATAGTTGTGTATGACAAGTTACTCTGCTCATTTTAAAGACAAACGAATCTTAATCACGGGTGGGCTAGGCTTCATCGGCTCCAACCTGGCTTATAAGCTGGTAAGCCTGGGTGCAGAAGTATTACTGGTGGATAGCCTCAACCCCCAGTACGGCGGGAACTTGTTCAACATCGCTGACATCAAAGACAAAGTTCGCGTCAATATCTCGGATGTTCGGGATGAATATAGCTTGCGCTATTTAGTTCAGGGACAAGATTACCTGTTCAACTTAGCCGGACAGACGAGCCACATGGACTCGATGCAGGAGCCTTTCACTGACCTAGATATTAACTGCAAGGCACAACTGTCAATTCTGGAAGTGTGTCGAAAGTACAATCCTGATGTAAAAATTATCTTTGCTAGTACCCGCCAGATTTATGGCAAGCCAGACTACTTACCCGTAGACGAAAAGCACTTGCTTCGTCCCGTAGATGTCAACGGCATCAACAAGATGGCTGGGGAATGGTATCACATTCTCTACAACAACGTGTATGGCATTCCTGCCTGTGCCCTACGCCTAACTAATACGTATGGTCCCCGGATGCGGGTGAAGGATGCTAGACAGACGTTTTTGGGCATCTGGGTGAAGATTCTCTTAACTGGGAAACCCTTCGAGGTATGGGATGGAGGTCAACTACGCGACTTTACCTATGTGGACGATGCTGTGGAAGCGATGCTATTAGCGGCTGCATCCCCAGAGGCGAACGGTGAGATTTTTAATCTGGGAGGCGAGTGTGCAATTGGTTTGAAAGATTTGGCTGAACTGATGGTTCAGGTCAATGGAAGTGGAGAATATGCGGTTCGTAGCTTTCCGAGCGATCGCAAATCTATCGATATCGGCGACTACTACGCCGACTTCAGCCACATCCAATCCATGCTGGGCTGGGAGCCGAAAGTGCATCTACGAGAGGGACTATCTCGAACCCTAGACTATTATCGAGAAAATTTACCACATTACGTGTGAGGAGACAGACCATTGCTCACTTCATCCTTTTTGCCACCTGCCGACCCAAAAGCAAACTACTTAGCTCATAAAGAGGAAATCGACCAAGCGATTAGGCGCGTCTTGGATAGTGGGTGGTACATCTTAGGTCAAGAAGTCACTGCCTTTGAACAGGAATTTGCTCAATATCTGGGTGTGGGTCATGCTATTGGGGTAGCCAGTGGCACTGACGCCCTAGAGATTGCCCTGCGGGCGTGTGGGGTTGGTATTGGCGATGCTGTGATTACGGTATCTCACACGGTTGTGGCAACGGTGGCAGCAATTGAACTCGTCGGTGCGACGCCCGTACTCGTGGATATCGACCCGAAAACGTTTACGCTAGATCCAAATCGTTTAGAAGAAGCGATTAAACAGCACCAAGGCAGTCGTGTCAAAGCAATTATTCCCGTCCACCTCTACGGACATCCAGCCGATTTGCCTGTGATTATGGAGATTGCTAGGCGTCACGACTTGTACGTTATTGAAGATTGCGCTCAATCTCATGGGGCGGCGATTCAGGGGCGAAAGACTGGTGGTTGGGGACATCTAGCGGCGTTTAGCTTTTACCCGACCAAGAATTTGGGAGCATTGGGGGACGGGGGGGCTGTCACCACGGATGACCCCCAACTGGCTCAACAGGTACGTTTGCTGCGGGAATATGGCTGGCGGCAGCGATATATTAGCGACTTTGCTGGGATGAACTCGCGGTTGGATGAAATTCAGGCAGCCGTTTTGCGCGTTAAACTGAAATCCCTGGACAAGGAGAACTCCCAGCGTCGTCACCTGGCTGAAATCTACAACGATATGCTCTCAGCAACGCCTTTGATTTTGCCTCAGATCGGTCGTGATGTAGACTCTGCCTATCATCAGTATGTTGTGAAGAGTGAAAATCGCGATCGGCTCCGAGACTTTCTCAAAGCCAATTCTGTTGGCACTTTGATTCACTATCCAGTACCCGTTCACCGCCAACCCGCTTATCAAGATCGAGTTGGCATTGGCAGTGGTGGTTTACCAGAGACTGAAAAAGTCTGCCAGGAGATTTTGAGCTTGCCAATGTACCCGCAGATGACTAGTACTCAAGCTCAACAGGTTGCTGAACTAATTGCTTGTTGGTGTTCTTCAGACACCCGATTAGCGGCAGAGAAACAATCCAGCTGAAATTAATCCAATGCCTAGCCAGCGCAAAGGCGGAATTGGCTCTGAAAACATCCAAGCAGATGCAATCAGCAGCAATACAAACGCTCCACTTTCAGCGATCGGATAAGCGACTCCCAGATCAAAACGGCGCAGCACCCAAAACCAGCTAAGAACCCCAGTTACAGCGGCTATTCCATACGCCCAAAAGTAGCCATTACTTAACACTAGGTAGATACCGATCCAAGGCTCCCGGACAATCCTTTGCACATCCAAACCATTGATCCACTGTTTCAGTACTAATTGGGCAAAAACGCCCATAACTGTAGAGAAACCTAGAACCAGCCAGTCAATCAGGGTGTTTTTCACAACAACTCCACGCAAAGCAAGAACCTTGATATCCTAGGGCAAAATCCGGTTATCTGAATTCTCTCTTTCTAGCAATGGCAAAGACCGAGGAACCGAATGGCAAAGAGATAGATTGCGTAAGCTGAATTTCCCTTAGAATTATCCCCTTTAGTGCCTGATTGATGAAGCCAGGTAACGGCTTGAGGTCAGAACGAGGGGCTTGTTTATTAGCTAACATCAACGATAGCGGTCTCCACAATGCCATAACAGGAAAAAGTGTAGTGTTCCAGTACGT